>DATBSM010000029.1:0-51683 GCA_036559785.1 Gemmatimonadales bacterium | reverse complement strand
AGGCAAAGTGGACAACGAACCGGCCCTACACACTGCCGAAGATGCTTCACCCCGCGAGCTGTGGGGGGCCAGCTGGAGGCTCCTCCTGACGCTTGCTGCCCTGGCGCTTATCGGGGTGCCGCTTATCCGGGAGCTTCCGCTAGGACAGAGCACCCGTACCGCCCTTCTGGCCTGGCTCCTGGTCGGGCTCGCCTTGTACTGGCTCTACGCCGGCATGGGATATCGGCCGTTGCTGCTGCTGCAGTTGATGCTCTTCTCGACTGCCGCGGCGTTGCTCAGCACCAAGCTGCTGCTGGTGGTGATCGACATCAACCGCGTCACCGTGCTCCGCTACCTCGCCCGCGGATTGATCCTGGTGGGTGCCGGGTGTGCGGCCGCGAATCTCGGAGCCATGCTGATCACGCTGTGGCGCCGGTCGCGAGACCCTGCGCTCCCCGGGGCCCAACGCCGGCTTTGAGCCACTTCGGCTGATGACACGGTTGCTTCTCGCGGGCCTTCACCTGCTCGGGCTTGGCGTCGGGCTGGGTGCTGTCTGGGCCCGGGGACGGGCGCTCAAGTCCCGTCTCGATCCGGTGGGCCTACGCTCCGTTTTCCTCGCCGACAACTTCTGGGCTCTAGCCGCCGCGCTGTGGCTCGGCACCGGCCTGTGGCGTCTCCTCGCCGGACTGGAGAAAGACACCACATATTACTTCCACAATCATGTGTTCCTGGGCAAGATGGCGCTCTTCGCCATCATCCTGGCACTGGAAGTCATGCCCATGCTCACGCTGATCGGGTGGCGCCGGCGGGTGGCGCGAAGCGAACAGCCCGACACCAGCGGGGCTCCGCTGCTGGCCCGGATCAGCTTTGTGCAGGCCGGGATCGTCATCGTCATGGTCTTCCTCGCCGCGGCCATGGCCCGCGGGTACGGTGTTTCCCTGCGGTCTCACTAGCCGGACTCTGGAGGGCAGCATGGCGCAACTGAACTCGTCCCGTGTCATCGTTGGAGGCCTCGCCGCCGGCCTGGTCATGAATGTCATCGATGCAACCACCAACGGCTTCTTGCTGGGGAATCGTTGGATGGTCGAGACCGAGGCGCTCAACCCCGGACTCCTCGCCAAGGCGGAGTCAGGCACCATGGGCTGGGTGGTCGTGGATTTCATTCTGGGGATCCTTGCGGTATGGGTCTACGCGGCCATCCGCCCCCGGCTCGGCCCCGGACCTCGCACCGCGTTTACCGCTGCGTTTGTTATCTGGCTCGCGTCCCACGCGGCCTACGCATCGTACGCCTTCATGGGGTACTACTCGTGGTCGCTGGTGGGAGCCAGCAGCGTGGGTGGGCTGGTGGCGGCGCTCGCGGGAGGCTATCTGGGTGCCCGGCTCTACCGAGAGACCGCATGATCAGCAAACGCAATGTCGCAAAGCAGTTAGATCGCTCTATCTAAAGTATTGGTAGAGGATCTGGAGGGGGACCGCTCGCGTCCCCGGGCCTTGCCCCGGTTGAGCCACAAGGATTCTTTACGCCCACGGGCAGCGGATGCACCACGGCGACGGAGGGCTGATGGCGGAGCCAAGCTTTCTCGAGCAGATAGCCACCCTCAACACCACGCTGAGCGACATCGAGGGGCAGCTGGAACGAGGCCAGGCCGCGGTGCAGGAGCTGGAGGATTTCAAGAGCGCACTCGATGATGTGCGGCTCCGCTTGTGGGGTCTGTTGAGTGCCGCGGGCGGGGACGACTACAAGGGGTTTCAGGAGCGGTTTCGCATTCGAAGAGCGACGGAGATGAGCCGCGGGCTGGGTGGAGACCTGCGGACCGGTGCCGTGAGTGGGAGACACCGGGAGCTGGCCGGCCTCAAAGAGGCGGCGAACGAGCTCGCTCAGAGCATCGAGCAGGCGCAGCGGCCGGCCTTCTAGCTAGCGGGCAAATTTTTGGAGGTGTTGATGTCCAAGCGTGAAGATCAGCGGATAGCCGCGCTGGCCAAGAAGAACGCCGAGAAAGTGGTTCCCCCCAAGGCCGATCGCGCGGCAAAGTTCGACTCCACCCTGCGGCAGAAACCCACTGAAGAAGATGCTGAGACCAGGCGCCTGTTCAAGGACATGAAGCGCCGGGAGTTCTGAGCAGCGGCATGGCCGACTCACGGCCCCGGCGGCCGGTTGCGGTGGTTGTCATCTCCCTTCTTCTCCTCGGCGGGGCACTCCTTCTCATCGGTCTTGCGGTTCAACGCTTCGTCCCTCTGACCCACAATCTGCTGCCGGGTCGAGGCGAAACGACGGTTACCCACGGCGTTGTCGTAGAGCGGATACGGGCGGTGGCTCAGCTGGTCACCAGCGAAACCACGGTCCGCGATGTCGTGGTGTACGAGAATCGGCGTCTCGGGTCTACCAAGCGGTCCCTGGTGGTGGTCACCGGGAAGGTGATGGCCGGCATCGATCTCGACCGCGGAACCCAGGTGGACATCGATCAAGGGGACCACCGGGTCCACGTGGTTCTCCCGCCGGCCAAGGTGCTCGGTGTCGAAGTGACCCAGATGCGGACGTACGATGAGCGCAGCGGGCTGTGGAATCCCTTCCGCCCCGCCGATCGGGATACCATCTACTTTCTGGCCCGGCAACAGCTGATCAGCGCAGCGGGGGAGCTTGGGGTTGCGGCGCACGCGGAAGAGAGTGCCCGGCGGCTGCTCGGCGCATTGATCCACGCCGACGGCTACACCGTGGATGTCACCTTTGGTGCGGCGGCCGGCCCGGCAGTCCGGCGCGAGTCCGACTGACGCCAGCCACCCGCAGGACGAAATAAGAGGGCCCAGTGCCATTCAGTGGTTTGAAGCTTCATCCCGATCTCCTGAAAGGGATCAAGGAGCTCGGATTTATCCGGCCCACCCCGATTCAGGAGGCGGCCATACCTCCGGCTCTCGCGGGGCGGGACGTGCTCGCGTGCGCGATGACCGGGAGCGGCAAGACCGCCGCGTTTCTCCTGCCTATCCTGCACAAGCTGGTCAGCCGGCCCCGGGGCGTCACCCGCGCTCTCGTGCTCACGCCGACGCGCGAGCTCGCGGCCCAAATCCTCGAAGATCTGAACGACCTAGCGGTGCACACACCGATCACGGGCGCTGCCATCTTCGGTGGTGTCGGGATGGGCCCGCAGGAGCATGCCTTCCGCAGTGGGGTGGACGTGATGGTGGCCACCCCGGGTCGGCTGCTGGACCACTTCCGAATGCCCTACGCCAAGCTGGCAGGGATCGAGCACCTGGTACTGGACGAGGCGGACCGCATGCTGGACATGGGGTTCCTCCCCGACATCCGGCGGGTGCTGCGACACCTGCCCCAGAAGCGGCAGACGCTTTTCTTCAGCGCCACAATGCCGCCCCCAATCCTGACGCTCACCCGCGAGATGCTTCGGAACCCCGAGTCCATCCAGCTCGACCGGAAGCCGGCGCCGGCGGTGGGGATCACTCAGGCGGTCTACCCGGTGCCCCAGGAGCTCAAATCTGCGCTGCTCGTCGCCCTGCTTCAGCGGGGTGAGATGCAGGAGGCGCTGGTCTTCACCCGCACCAAGCATCGGGCGAACCGGCTGGCCGACTACTTGGCGCGCAACGGCATCAAGGCGGAGCGGATCCACGGAAATCGCTCTCAATCGCAGCGTACCGAAGCCCTGGCCGGGTTCAAAAGCGGGAAGTACCGGGTGCTGGTGGCCACCGATATCGCCGCCCGGGGAATCGACGTCGAGGCCCTTGGCCACGTGGTGAACTTCGACGTGCCGAAGGCGGCCGAGGACTACATTCACCGGGTGGGACGGACCGCGCGAGCAGAGCTGACGGGTGACGCCTTTACCCTGGTGTCCCCCGACGAGGAGAGCGAGCTGCGCGGCATCGAGCGGGTGGTAGGAAGGCGCCTCCCGCGGATCACCGTTCCGGACTTCGATTACACGGCCAAGCCGGCAGCCCGGTTCGAGGTGCCGCTGGCGGAACGAATCGCCGCGATCCGGGCAAAGAAGGCGGAGGACAGAGCCCGGTCGAAGGCGAAAGCGGCGCGCCGGGCCGACCTAGGGAGCCGGCCGCCTGAGCGCTCGCCCTCCGCCCGGCCCGGCCAGCGGGGCGGGCCGGGCCGGCCGAGGAACGGGGGCTCCCCGCGTTGAGGATCGAGGAACCATGGATCAGGTAACCGTCAGTTATAAGGGGAAGCAGGTTACGGCCTCTCTGAGCGAAGGCCAAACCATGTCCGGCGAGGTGCTTGGCAGCGACCAGGCTCCCCAGTGGCACGTGACCATTGCCGGGACGGCTCTGACCAAGTTCCCGGGCGCCGCAACAGACACGGAAGGGCAGGTGCGAGAGCGGGTGCTCCGCTGGCTGCGGGAGCATCCCGAGATGCTCGATCGCGATCAGATCGTGCTCGGCGGGGGGTGAGTGCGATTAGATTACGGGCCAGCGGGTCGTGGTCCGTGCCTACATATCATACCAAGCGAGTCTTCCGTGAGCACCCATAAAGTCGAGCAGCGCCGCCTCAGCCATCGGGGTCGGGAATTTCACTTCGTCTCTTACGACGCCCAGATTGCGAACGAGCGCCGGGGTGTCGAAGCGGTACCCCCAATGTGGTACCTGATGAACGAGGGCAAGCGCCGGCCGGTGCTCCCGCACGTTCCCGGGCAGGAGCTCGTGGAGCTGGACGACGCGCTGCTTCGATGGGTGGACGAGCAGGTCTTCGGAGCCAAGGCACCGCTGCTGCAGCGCCAGCGGAAGTAAGGACGGAACCCAGCCACCAGAGGTCGCCCCGGTGTACGATGCGCTCGACCCCAACTCCCCTGCGTTCTGGCTCCGTCTTGGCACGGCGATCCTGTGCGGCGGGATCATCGGTCTCGAGCGCCAGCTCAGGGGGAAGGCCGCTGGCATCCGCACCAGTATTCTCATCTGCATGGGTACCGCGCTGTTCGTCGCGCTGGGAGCATCCTTCGAAGGCGCCCGGGTTGACCCGACCCGGGTGTTGGCCCAGGTGGTCACCGGAATCGGATTTCTTGGCGGGGGAGTAATCCTGGCCCGCGAGGGCGCGATCGTAGGAGTCACCTCGGCGGCCGTGATCTGGGTGCTGGCCTCGCTGGGTGCCATGATCGGACTCGGTCACCTCACCGGCGCCATCGTGCTCACCCTCGTTACCGTGGCCCTGCTCCTGGGAGTCGAGCTCCTCGAGTCGGTCTTCCGCCGGCTGCGCCAGGGGGCGCACGAGCGGGAGATGTCCAAGATCGAGCTGGAAGACTGACGGGTCGCCGAATGCGTCTCGCCTTTCTGCTGCTTCTGGTCCTGCCTGCCTGCCTAGATCGTCCCGCGCGGAGTAGCTCGGCGCAGGGACCGGCTCGCGATTCCACCGACAGCGCCTTTGCCTTGGTCCAGGCTCGCGGCCAGGTGGCCATGGGCGTGGATCAATACACCTCCTTCCACCAATTCGAGTCGTTGCCCGACGGCGGCCGCATCAGTCTTCAACGCGATCCCGGTGACAGCGCAGGCGTGGCCCAGATCAGATCCCATATGCAAAGGATCGCGGTCGCATTCACGGATGGCAACTTCGCGCTGCCCGGGCTGGTCCACGCCCGGGAGGTTCCCGGAACTGCGGTGATGGCGGCCCGGCGGTCTGAGATCCGCTACGTTGCCGACACGCTCGCGGGCGGCGGGCAGGTGCGCCTCAGGACCTCAGATTCTTCCGCCATCGCCGCGATCCACGAGTTCCTGGCTTTTCAGCGGCAGGATCATCGCTCGACCAGCCACGAAGCGGCCCATTGAGCTTCTCTCTGCTGCGATCGGTTGCCACCATTCTCGACCGCGACTTGCGTACCCTTCGCCGGGAAGTCGAGGCCTACCCCGACGAGCGCGGACTGTGGCAGGAGGTGCCGGGCATCTCCAATGTGGCTGGGACCCTGGCTCTGCACCTGGCGGGGAACCTGCAACACTATATCGGAGCCCACCTGGGGCAGACCGGATACGTGAGAGACCGTGCTGCGGAGTTCGCGCGCCGGGATGTGCCGCGCTCGGAGCTGCTGAGCCAGATCGAAGCCGCGCGCGCCGGGGTGAAGGCGGCGCTCTCCCGCCCAACTGAGCCCGACCTCGCGGCTGAGTATCCCGAGACAATCGCCGGCTCGAGGGTGACCACCGGCGATTATCTGGTTCACCTGACGACGCACTTCGCCTATCACCTGGGTCAGATCGACTACCATCGCCGGGTGGTGACCGGCGCCGCGCTCGCGGTGGACGCCGTCAAGCCTTCGGAGCTGAGCTCGGTGCGATGATCCTCTTCCTCCTGCTGGCACTGGCGGCCGGCGCCCTCCTTCCGGTGCAGGCGGGGCTCAATGCTCAACTGCGGTCCGCGCTGGGTTCGCCCGTGGCCGCGGCACTGGTCTCCTTCCTGGTCGGTACCGCCGGATTGGCAACGATCGCGCTTCTCATGCGCGCACCGGTGACGTTGGGACGCGCGTGGGCCGCCACCAGTCTATGGCAGTGGAGCGGCGGACTCATCGGCGCTGCCTACGTGCTGGCTGCCATCGTGCTGGCCCCGAGGCTCGGCGCGGCCACGCTCATCGCGGCGGTGGTGGCGGGCCAGATGCTGAGCTCGCTCGTGCTCGACCAGTACGGCCTCGCCGGGTTCCCAGTCCACTCGCTGACGCTGGTGCGGCTCCTGGGCGCCGCGCTGGTCATTGCCGGCGTGATCCTGATTCAGCGTTGAGTCTCTACCCCGGGGCAGGGAAGTGACCGGCAAGCGAGAGGCTCTGGTGCTGGTCGGGCTGGTGCTGGCAGTGGACGCCGTCTTCGTCGCGGTGTTTTTCGGCGCCCGGATCGAGCGAGCGTCGGATAGCACGAAGATCGTCTTCACCGTGGTCTGGACCGTCATCAACCTCGTCGTAGTGATCCGCGGCCTCAACCGAATACGCGCTGCGCGCGTGAGCCGCCCTCAATCCTAGGGCAAAGAAACAGCTTGCCACCCATCGGATCACCGGCTCCGCTCGGCGCCACCTGGGACGGACAGGGAACCAACTTCGCGGTCTTCTCCCGGCATGCCACCCGGGTAGAGCTCTGCCTCTTTGCGCACCCAAAGGACGCGACCGAATCCGGCCGCCTCGAGCTTCAGCGAACCGGGGATGTCTGGCACGGATACCTACCGGATGTCCGTCCGGGCCAGGCCTTCGGATACCGGATGCACGGCCCCTATTCCCCCGACCAGGGTCACCGCTTCAACCCCTCCAAGCTTCTGCTCGATCCTTACGCCCGGGCCATCAGCGGGACGATGGAGTGGAGCGACCTGCTGTCCGGATATCCGCTACGCAGCGCCGATCCCAATCGCGATCTGACCCCTGATCCCCAAGACAGCGCCGGGGCCATGCCGAAGAGTCTGGTCATCGACACGGCGTTTGACTGGGGCGATGATGCTCCACCCCGGACGGCATGGGACAGGACGGTGATTTACGAAGCCCACGTCAAGGGCATGACCAAACTTCATCCGGACGTCCCGGAGCATCTGCGGGGTACCTACCTGGGACTCGCCACCCCCCCGATCATCGGCCACCTCAAGAGCCTTGGCGTCACCGCCATCGAGTTGCTGCCCGTCCACCACATTGCGGCCGAGCGGCGATTGAGTGAGCAGGGGCTCACCAACTACTGGGGATACAACTCCATCGGATTCTTCGCGCCCGATAGCCGCTACGCCAGGAGCGGTGGTATGCCGGGTAGCCAGGTCACCGAATTCAAGACCATGGTCAAGCAGTTTCACCAGGAGGGCATCGAGGTTCTTCTCGACGTGGTGTACAACCATACCGGCGAAGGCAGTCACCTCGGCCCCACGCTCTCGTTCCGCGGGATCGACAACGCGACGTACTACTGGCCTCATCCCGAAAATCCCCGTCTCTACACCGACTACACCGGCTGCGGCAACACCGTGGATCTGCGGAAGACCCAAACCCTCGAGCTGGTGCTGGACAGCCTGCGGTATTGGGTGGGGGACATGCACGTGGACGGGTTCCGTTTCGATATCGCGCCAGTCCTCGGCCGCGGGGACGATGGATTCAGCTCCGGGAGTGAGTTCTTTTCGCAGCTCCGGCAGGATCCGGTCCTTGCAGGGGTAAAGCTCATCGCCGAGCCCTGGGACCTGGGCCCGGATGGCTACCAGGTCGGCCGGTTTCCGGCCGACTGGAGTGAGTGGAATGGCAAGTATCGCGATACCGTTCGCCACTTCTGGCGGGGCGACCCGGGGCAGGTCGGCAGCCTCGCATCCCGGCTCGCCGGCAGCAGCGATCTCTATGACGCCAGCCAACGCGCACCGCAGGCCAGCATCAACTTCGTCACCTGTCACGATGGATTCACCCTGCAGGACCTGGTCAGCTATGAGAGGAAGTACAACGAGGCGAACGGCGAGGAGAATCGTGACGGCAGCAACCACAATCTCAGCCGCAACTGGGGCGTAGAGGGCCCCACGGACGTTGCCCGCACCGTGCACCTTCGGGACCGGGTCAAGCGAAGCTTCCTCGCCACGCTGGCGCTCTCCCAAGGCGTTCCGATGATCTCACACGGCGACGAGCTGGGCCGAACCCAGCGGGGAAACAACAACGCGTACTGCCAGGACAGTCCGCTCAGCTGGATCGACTGGCGGCTCTCCCAGGAAAATCAGGAGCTTCTGAAATTCGCCCGGAAGGTCTTTGCCATCCGGGCGGCGAGTCCGCTGCTGCGCCGCCGTACGTTCTTTCACCCGGGGGATGATCTCACCTGGCTCAGACCCGACGGCCAGGCGCTGACCGAGGCCGACTGGCAGGATAACGGCAGCCACGTGCTGGGCATGCTGATTCGCGGCGGCGCTCCAGGGGGGATCGAGCGTGGGGGCGATCAGAGTAAGGAGGAGGAGATCCTGCTGCTGCTGAACGGCGGAGGACGGTCCAAGCCGTTCACGCTGCCGAATCTGGACCGTCCGGGGATCTGGACCGAGGTGGTGGATACCTCAGGTTCCCAGGTTCCAGCCGGGACGAACCGGATCAACCTCGCTCCTCACTCCCTGGTGCTGCTGCGGCGGTCGGCGTGAGTCCGCAACCCCTTGAGGGCCAGGGAGGTCTATCGGTCGGGCTGCTCGCCTCGTAACGCCTGCTGTACCTGCTCAGGGAAGTTTCGAATATCGATCGGCTTGGTGATGTAGCCGTCGAAACCCGCATCTAATGCTCGCTCGCGGTCGCCCGTCATGGCGTGGGCGGTCAGCGCGATCACCCGTACGTGAGGTCCGGGCGATGTCCTGATCTCCTGCAGCAGCGCGAAGCCGTCCTTGCCCGGAAGCTGGATGTCCATCAACACCAGATCGGGCGATCCCTTCTCGATGGCGTCGAGCAGGCCGTCGCCTCCAGGGAGACCAGTCACCTCGTGGCCCTTGAGCGTGAGGATGGTTCGGAACAGCTTCATATTATCCGGACTATCTTCCACGATCAGGATTCTTGCCATGTACGCCGCTCCCATCCGGGTGCCATATCAGTACTCTCTTTGCAGCCCCCGGGCAACGTGGGCAGTCTCTTGAGGCTTGAGTAGGTGCGCCCAACTTCTCTCGTGGTGATCGGCCTCGGCGCCATCGGCGGCTCGCTGGCCTGGCAGGCTCGCCTGGCGGGCGTCCGGCGGGTGGTGGGCTATTCGCCCGAGCGATCCGAGGGCATCCAGGCACTCAAGGCCTCGGCCATCACCGAACTGGCGGACACGCCGGCCAGCGCGGTGCGTGGCGCGGACTTGATCGTGCTTGCGGTGCCGCCGCGGGCGACGCTCGATCTGATCGTTCAGCTCGCCTCCGCCCTCGAGCCCGAGGCCATCCTCACCGATGTGTGCAGTGTCAAGGTTCCGGTGGTCCAGCAGGCGGTGACGGCCGGATTGGGAGACCGCTTTGCCGGAGGGCATCCGTTGGCAGGCACCCATGAGTCAGGGTTCCTGTCCGCCCGCCCCGACCGGCTACGCGGTTGCGTGGTCTACATCTGCGAGAGTGGTACGGCCGGCGGGCATCGGGCATCCGGCAGCGTCGCAAGCTTCTGGCAGGACACCATGGAGGCTTCCCCGGTTCTTATCAGCGCCGAGAACCACGATCGCCAGCTCGCCTGGACCAGTCATCTGCCTCAGGCCGTGGCCTACGCGCTGGCGCGGAGCCTGGCCGACTACGGGCTTGGGGGTGTGTCGTACGGAAGCGGAGCCAGAGATACCACGCGGCTGGCGGCCAGTGACCCCGACATGTGGGTGGACATTCTTCTCTACAATCAGCCCGCCGTCGGCGAGGCGCTGGCGCGGACCGAGGCTCACCTCGCGGAGCTCCGGCGTCTGCTTGCCACCGGCGACAAGGCCGGACTCCGATCCTACCTGGCCGCGGCGCAGGTCTTTCGCAAGGGAATCGAACGGTGAAGGTCGCCGGCAGTGTTCGCGTGCCCGGAGACAAGAGCATCACCCACCGCGTGCTCCTCCTTGGCGCCCTCACTCGGGGCACGAGTCACATCGGCGGAGCACTCACCTCGCTCGACGCCCGCTCGACCGCCCGAGTGCTGCGACAGCTCGGGGCTGAGCTGTCGCCCCTCAGGCCTGGGGTGCCGGTGACGGTGCTGGGCAGGGGGAAGTTCCGCCGCCCTGACGGTCCGCTCTTCTGCGGGAACTCCGGCACGACGACGCGTCTCCTGCTGGGCCTCCTGTCCGCACACCGGTTCTCGGCCACGCTGACAGGCGATCGGTCGCTGCGTCGCCGGCCGATGCGCCGGGTCACGGTTCCGCTGGCGTCGATGGGAGCCCGCTTCACCGAACAGAACGGTGACGGTTTACCTCTCAGTGTGAGAGGAGGGCACCTGCGGCCGCTCCGATACGAGATGCCCGTGTCCAGTGCCCAGATTAAGAGCGCGATACTGTTCGCCGGCATGGCGGGAGCAGTGGACGTCGCGCTTCGAGAGCCCCATGGCCGCTCTCGTGACCACACCGAGCGGTTGTTGCGCGCGTTCGGGTATGGCGTGACCGAGGAAGATGGCTGGATCCACTTCGCGCCCGGAGGACACCTGGAGCCGTTCGATATCCAGGTACCGGGCGACCCGTCGTCAGCCGCATTTCTCGTGGGTGCCGCCACCCTGGCGGAGGGGGGTGAGCTCCTGATCTCGGCGGTGGGGGTGAACCCGACCCGGACAGGATTCCTGGACGTGCTCGGCCGGATGGGAGCCGCTATTCAGCTGGAGAACCGCGCCGACAGGTTTGGAGAGCCGGTGGGCGACCTGGTCGTCAGGCCGGCATCGCTCCGTGGCACCGAGGTAGCCGCGGAGGAAATCCCTGGGCTCATCGACGAGATCCCCCTCCTCGCGGTGCTCGCCTCCCGGTCCTCGGGCACCACCACCTTCCGGCAGGTCGGTGAACTCCGGGTCAAGGAAAGCGACCGGCTGGGGCTGATCGCGGAGAATCTGCGAGCGGTCGGTGCCGAGGCCGAGGTGGTGGGCGACGATTTGGTGGTGGAGGGAACCGATCGGGTCCCCCGTGGGAAGGTGCGCACCGCCGGCGATCACCGGCTCGCCATGGCCTTCGCTGTACTCGGTTTGGTGCCTGGAGCGCGAATCACGATAGATGACATGGCGTGTGCGGCGGTAAGCTTTCCCGGATTTCGAGACACGTTGAAAGCGATCAGCCCCCGGCGGGTTGGGGGGCGCGGCGCTCATTTATGAATATCAGAAGGGTGCCCGCTGTGGCGCCCGCGGCACCGGCCACAAAGTCCCCCCAATCGCCATGCCGATAGGACAGGAACGATTGCACCAGCTCGATCGCCCCCGCGAACGCGAATGAGAGGAGGAGTGTCCGCCATGCCTTCGGGGCGCGATCCGCATGGAGGAACAGCGCGAAGCCCAGAAAAATTCCGAAATGGACCAGCTTGTCGACGTAAGTTGACTCTGCAAGAGGAGTTGAAGGCACCGGGGCGAGGAACGCCAGTACCATCAGAGCCACATAGCCCACGAAGATCCTGTGCCGCAAGTCGCTTCCGTCTCCGTCGTTTGAGGTGGACCGTCGCTGCGAGATTCTGTCTAAGGTAATGACCCACGGAGGCGTGACGGCTGCTTCTCACCCGCCGCGTGCCCGATTACTCTCAAGCGGCTGCAATCCCGCCGCCTCGGCCAGGGAAGCTCCCATGGGAGAACAGAGCCTGCCGATCGAGTCTCAGTTTTCCGGCGGCGTCATTGCGATTGACGGGCCTGCGGCCTCGGGCAAATCGAGCACCGCGCGGGCGGTCGCGGACGCCCTGGGTTTTGCCCACCTCGACTCCGGCTCCCTGTACCGCGGGATTACTCTGGTTGGGCTGCGCGAGCTGGCGCGGCAAGGGATCCGGGGGGGCGACCCGGCCCGCGATCTGCCTCCGGAGCTCCTGCTCCGGGCCGCGGAAGACCGAGGCTTGATGCTCCAACCGGACGAGGCAGGCTTTGCCGCCTATCTGGAGGGAGAGCCGGTGGACGACGCGCTTCGGTCTGCCGAGATCACGTCGTGGGTCTCCGCCATCTCCGCCATCCCGGTGGTGCGTGAGTGGATCAATGGCCGCTTGCGGGCGATGGTCCGCGCCGGCCAGAACGTGGTTGTGGACGGGCGAGACATCGGGACGGTGGTCTTCCCCGATGCCGATTTGAAGATCTTCCTGACCGCCTCTCCGGAGGCCCGGGCCGGCCGGCGCCTCAGCCAGCGTGGTGACGTCGTGCAGCCGGAAGGTCTCGACGCCGAGGCCGCGGCACTGGCCGCCCGGGACCACGCCGACTCTACCCGTGCGGTGGCGCCGCTGCGGCCGGCGGACGATGCCGTGCATCTCGACACCACGACCATGGACTTCCCCGAACAGGTGAAATTCATCGTGGAGCGGGCCCGCCCGATTTTCCGGCGGCGCTGACGCTACTGCCAACCGCATGCTGGAAGTTGCCTTATGGAGCTTCCGCCGCTATCCTCCTAGGCTCCCGTCGCTGGCACTTCCGCCAGTGCCGCGGTAACCCTAACCCTGTGGCTCTTCTTCGAATGCTCGATCAACTCAACCCCTCCACCGACCAGTTCATCTCCCAGACCGGCCTGCGCGTCCGCCAGGATCTCTACGACGAAGAATACTCCGACGCTGACTACGAGCAGATGCTCTCGATGTACGAGGGCACCATGTCGCAGATCGTCGAGGGGGAGATCGTCAAGTCCAAGGTTCTCCGGGTCACCGACAACGCCGTGATCCTGGACGTCGGCTTCAAGTCTGAAGGCTCGGTGCCGCTGGATGAGTTCAAAGACCCGCATCTCCTCAAGGAGGGCGATGAGGTCGAGGTTTTCCTCGAGCATCTCGAGGACCAGGAAGGCGCCGTCGTCCTGTCGAAGAAGAAGGCCGACTTCATGCGGGTCTGGGAAAAGATCCGCGTGGCCCACGAGAGCGATCAGCCGGTAGAGGGCACCCTGGTCAAGAAGATCAAGGGCGGTGTGGTGGTCAACCTGATGGGCGTCGATGCGTTCCTGCCCGGCAGCCAGATTGCGCTCCGGCGGGTACCCAACATCGATGAGCTCCTGGGTCAGACCTACGAGTTCAAGATCATCAAGCTCAACAAGCGGCGCCGGAACATCGTGGTCAGCCGCCGGGTGATCCTGGAGAACGAGCGGGCTCACAAGCGCGAGCACCTGATGAAGGAGCTCGCCGTGGGTCAGGTCCGGAAGGGCGTAGTCAAGAACATCACCGACTTCGGCGCTTTCATCGACCTGGGCGGAGTAGACGGCCTGCTGCACATCACCGATATGTCCTATGGCCGGGTCTCCCATCCGACCGAGATGGTGACCATCGGCAAGGAAGTCGAAGTCAAGATCCTCGACATCGACTGGCAGCGGGAGCGCATCAGCCTGGGCATGAAGCAGCTCCAGTCCTATCCCTGGCAGAACGTGGCCGCCAAGTACCCGGTCGGCACCCGGGTGCAGGGGAAGGTGGTCTCGATCACCAACTACGGCGCCTTCGTCGAGATCGAGCCCGGCATCGAGGGCCTGGTCCACATCTCCGAGATGAGCTGGACCCGAAACGTCCGCCACCCCTCGAAGATCGTGAGCATCGGCGAGACCATCGAGGCCGTGGTGCTCAAGGTGGACGAGGCCGAGGAGAAGATCTCGCTCGGCATGAAGCAGACGGAGCAGGATCCCTGGATGGTGCTGCCGCTCAAGTATCCCATCGGCACCCGCATCAACGGCAAGGTTCGGAACCTCACCAGCTTCGGCGCCTTCGTCGAGATCGAGCCGGGCATCGACGGTCTGATTCACATCTCCGACATGTCCTGGACCAAGCGGGTTCAGCATCCGTCCGAGGTGGTGAAGAAGGGCGATGCGGTGGACGTGGTGATCCTCAACATCGACGCCGAGAACAAGCGGATCTCGCTCGGGCTCAAGCAGGCCGAGGAAGACCCCTGGCTCAAGATCGGCGAGACCTATCCCATCGGGATGGAGCTTCGCGGTCGCGCCGTGCGCCTGATGGACAAGGGCGTCGTCGTGGACCTGGGCAACGATATCGAAGGATTCGTGCCCATGTCCCAGCTCGGGGTGCCCAACATCGAGAACCCGGGCGACGCGGTGAAGGAAGGCCAGCCGGTCGACCTCAAGGTGCTCGAGGTGGACCCGATCCATCATCGAATCGTCCTTGCCGTCATCAACTATCCCGACGAGCCGATCATTCCGCCGGTCAAGCCTCCGGCGTACGAAGAGAGCGCAGCTACGGAATAGGACGGAGAGGACGGAGCACACGGAAAGGGCGGAGGGATCGGAAGATTCTCCCGCCCTTTCTCATTCCTGCGGTACCTGGGGAGGTGAGATCTGAGTTTCACGTTCCTTGCACTCGCGCTTGCAGGGCTTCTGTTCGTCGCCATGCTGGTCCTGATCGAGGTGGGACGGGTGGTCGGCTCGCGGCGGCCTGCCCGCGATGCCGGGGGCTCCCAAGGCGGAGTCGGAGTGGTTGAAGGGTCCGTCCTCGGCTTGCTCGGCTTGCTGATGGCGTTCACCTTTTCGGGGGCAGCCCAGCGCTTCAATGACCGCAAGCACCTGATCGTGGAAGAGGTCAACGCGATCGGCACGGCCTGGTTGCGAATCGACCTGCTGCCACCGGAGGCCCAGCCCGAGATTCGTGAAGGATTCCTGCGTTACCTCGATGCCCGGCTGGCAGCGTACAGGAAGATGCCCGATACGAAAGCGGCGGCCGAGGAATTAACCAAGGCCGCACGTGCCGGAGGGGAAACCTGGGCCAAGGCGGTCGCGGTCTGCCGAACTGAGAGTGGTCTGCCGGCCAGGCTGCTTCTCTTGCCTGCCATGAACCAGATGTTCGACATGGCGGAGACTCGAAGGCTCGCCAGCTGGATGCATCCACCGTTAGTCGTCTACATCATGCTGGCCCTCTTTGCGCTGGCCGGAGCGTTGCTTGCAGGATATGGGATGGGAGAGGGACAGCAGCGCAACTGGATTCATATGGTTGCCTTTGCGCTGACGATTGCGATCGCCGCGTACGTCATCCTCGATATCGAGTATCCCCGGCTGGGGCTGATCCGGGTGGACCAGTTCGACCGTGCCTTGGTGGAGCTGCGGGCCACAATGCAATGACCAGGGTCGTACGGCTCTCATTATATTGACCACCCATGCCGGAACCCCGTGCCCTTGTCGAAGATCTCCACCGTCGCCAATCCCTCGCCGAAGAGGGCGGGGGACCGGAGCGGGTCGCCCAGCAGCACAAGAAGGGCAAGCTTACCGCCCGGGAGCGTCTCGACCTCCTGCTCGATGAAGGCAGCTTCGTAGAGACCGACCGCTTCGTCACCCACCGCTCCACCGATTTCGGTCTCGAAAACCAGATCTTCCTGGGCGACGGCGTCGTGACCGGATCGGGCCGGATCGACGGCCGCCTGGTCTATGTCTTCTCCCAGGACTTCACCGTCGTTGGTGGCTCACTTTCGGAAGCCCACGCCGAGAAGATCTGCAAGATCATGGATCTCGCGCTCCGGAACGGCGCGCCGGTCATCGGACTCAACGACTCGGGCGGGGCCAGGATTCAGGAGGGCGTGGCGTCGCTGGGAGGCTACGCGGAGATCTTCCTTCGCAATACGCTCGCCTCCGGCGTCATCCCCCAGATCTCGGCGGTGCTGGGCCCCTGCGCGGGTGGAGCGGTGTATAGCCCGGCAATTACCGACTTCATTCTCATGGTTCGGGGCGTGAGCTACATGTTCGTGACCGGACCGAACGTGGTAAAGACGGTCACCCACGAAGAGGTGAGCTTCGATCAGCTGGGCGGGGCCGATACCCACGGCGGCCTCTCCGGCGTGGCCCACTTCGTCCACGACTCCGAAGCCGAGTGCATTGGGGCCATCCGCGAGCTGATCGGCTTCCTGCCGCTCAACAACCTCGACCAGGCACCCGAGCGGGCTACGGGTGACCCGGTCGAACGGCGCGACGAGGCGCTACTCGATCTGATCCCCGACAGCCCCAACAAGCCATACGACATGCACGGCGTGATCGGGCGGGTGGTGGATGAGAGCGCCTTCCTCGAAGTGCAGCGGGGCCACGCCGACAACATCATCGTGGGGTTTGCCCGCTTCGGGGGAACGCCGGTGGGTATCGTGGCCAATCAGCCCGCGGTGCTGGCTGGGGTGCTGGATATCAATGCCTCAATCAAGGCGGCCCGGTTCATCCGCTTCTGCGACTGCTTCAACCTGCCGGTGGTGACATTCGTCGACGTCCCGGGATTCCTGCCCGGCGTGGCGCAGGAGCACGGCGGCATCATCAAGCACGGCGCCAAGCTGCTCTATGCCTATTGCGAGGCCACGGTGCCCAAGCTCACCGTGATCACCCGGAAGGCCTACGGGGGAGCGTACGACGTGATGAGCTCGAAACACATCCGGGGCGACGTGAACCTGGCGTGGCCATCGGCCGAGATCGCGGTGATGGGACCCAAGGGGGCCGTGGAGATCCTCTTCAAGGAGGAGATCGCCCAAGCTGCCGATCCTCAGGCTGCCACGGACAGGCTCATCGGGGAATACACCGAGAAGTTTGCCCACCCGTACGCAGCCGCGGCCAGAGGGTACATCGACGACGTCATCGACCCCCGGGACACTCGGCCCCGGCTGATCGAGGCGCTCCGGACTCTCCGGGGCAAGCGGGACCGGAACCCGCCCAAAAAGCACGGGAATATTCCCTTGTGAGCCCCGGCCCCCGGCCGGCGTCCCCTACTAGCTAACTCCAGGCCCCTGAGCCATTTTTGTCACACATGTTTCAGGCCCGTCTCCCATGGCTGACACCCCGAGCTAACCCGGTGCTTCGCCTCTCATGCAAAGGCGTGGCGGCGCTGGCCATCGCATCCGCGGCGGTGACCGGGGAGATCCGCGGACAGGCAGCGGTCGACCCCAACGTGGCGCCGCGGGCCGCGGCCCTCGAGCGGGCCGGAGAGCGGCGGATGGCCATTGGCTTGCTCGGCCGCTACCTCGCCACCGCGCCCGACGACGGACGCGCCTGGTTTCAGCTCGGCCGGTTCTACCTTCTCGATGCACGTGACTGGCACCTCCAGGGCCACCGGGGAGATCCCGATGGCCTTCTCTATTTGGATTTCGCGGCGACGGCATTCGACCAGGCTGTTCGGCTCTCGGTGGACTCCGGCGTGGTCTATCGCGGTCTGGCCGAGCTGGAGCGCGCAGTCGTCCTGCTCGAAGACTCCGGGTCGAACGCCGCTGGCCTGATCCGAGCTGCGTCGCACGCCCCGCCGCTGCCGCCCTTTATCCTCGAGCTTGGTGCCAACCTCTTGGCTTCCTGCCCAGTCGGTGGCGTGCTCCTGGTGGGAACCGATCTCGAGGCGCTTTCGGTCTGGTACGATCATGGAGATCTGCTGGCCCGGAGGGTCCTTTCGCTCCGCCCAGCGCGATACGCGACCGACTCCCTGTATCGCCGCCGGATGGCCGAGGCCATGGAGACCGATCCAGCCCTGCCGATCCGGAATGCGCTCGCCAGCGTAGCGGCTCGCCGGCCGCTCTGCCTGTCGCCCACAGCTGACAGCGCGGCCGCGCCCGCCCTCACCTGGACGGTGTCCCGGCTGGCCAGGGTGAGCGGTCCGGTGCCGCCCGGTCCAGAAGCGCTCTCGCTGACCGAGCTCCTTGCCGCCACCCGCCAGGGTGGATCGGTGTGGGTCGCCGAGGTCCGCGGGGTGTACGACAGCGCCGCACGCTACAACGGGCTCCTCTGCAGCAGCTTCCTCCCGGTTTTTGGAGACACGCCGCCGGCAGCCTGTAGGCCATGACGGGAAAGTGGGGAAGGACGGGAATGACCGGAATGACGGGAGGGGGTGATCTGCGTAGCTCCCTTTCGAGCACCTGACCGACCATTCTGTCTCCGCGTCCGCCAGACCTTCCCGTCTTTCCCTTCCTTCCCAATCTTTCCCCTCCTATGAAGCGTGTCCTGATCGCCAACCGCGGCGAGATCGCTCTCCGCATTATCCGCGCATGTCACGAGGAAGGGCTTGAGGCGGTTGCCGTCTACTCCGCCGTCGACCGGCGGAGTCCGCATGTGCGCGCGGCGGACCGGGCAATCGCAATCGGCCCTGCGCGGCCGTCCGAGAGCTATCTCTCGATCGAGCGTTTGATCGCAGCGGCGCGTGAGTCGGGTGCCGACGCGGTCCATCCCGGGTACGGGTTCCTGGCGGAGCGAGCCGCATTCGCCGAGGCGGTCGAGCAGGCAGGGCTCATCTTTGTCGGCCCGCCTCCGGCGGCCATCCGAGCCATGGGTGACAAGACCGAGGCTCGCCGGCGGATGCAGGAGGCCGGGGTGCCGATCGTTCCGGGAGGGAGTGCGCCGGTAGACGATCCGGCAGCCGCGGGGGTGGCCGCAGCCGAGATCGGGTATCCGGTGATGGTAAAGGCGGCTGCTGGTGGCGGCGGCAAGGGAATGCGGGTCGTGCATGATCCGAAGGCTTTGGCCGCAGCCCTGGAAGCCTCGGCTTCGGAAGCGCTCAAGTCATTCGGTGATCCCACGGTGTATCTGGAAAAGTTCATCGTGCAGCCCCGCCATATCGAGATCCAGGTGCTGGCCGACGACAAGCGTACCGTACATCTGGGGGAGCGGGAGTGCTCGATCCAGCGGCGCCACCAGAAGCTGGTCGAGGAGGCGCCTTCGGTCGCCGTGTCGGCGGACCTTCGCGAGCGAATGGGCGCCGCCGCGGTCTCGGCGGCCCAGGCAGTCGGTTACCGTGGCGCGGGGACGTGCGAGTTTCTCCTTACCGGAGATGGATCGTTCCACTTCCTGGAGATGAACACCCGGATCCAGGTGGAGCATCCGGTGACCGAGCTGGTCTACGCCGTGGATCTCGTGCGGGAGCAGCTCCGCATTGCCGGCGGTCTCCCCATGCGGGTCCACCCCGGCTGGCTCAATCCGCGGGGCTGGGCGCTGGAGTGCCGCATCACCAGTGAAGACCCCGCCAATGGCTTCCTGCCCTCCACCGGCCGCATCGAGTATCTGAGGGCGCCCGCCGGCCCCGGCGTCCGATGGGACGCCGGCGTGGAGACCGGAGACGAGGTCACGCTTTACTATGACTCACTGCTCGCCAAGCTGATTGTGTGGGCCCCCGACCGCGCACAGGCGATCACCCGCATGACGCAGGCGCTGGACGAGCTGGTGGTGGCCGGAGTTGCCACCAACCAGGCATTTCATCGCCGACTCATGGCGGACCCGGCGTTCCGGAAAGGCGAGATTGACATCCAGTTTCTGGAGCGACGGACCGATCTGCTTGCCCAGAGCGTCGATCCCGGCCGCATCCTCGATCTCGCCGTGGCCGCGGCTCTGGCCGAAGACCATGCTCGCCATGCCCGGCGTCCGCCCGCCACGGCGGAAACGGGGGCGCCGAGCGAGTGGGCCAGGCAGGCCCGAACTGAAGGGATCAGGTGACACAGGCGGTTCGAATCCTGCGCCTGGCCTCCGGTGGCGATGGAGTGGGCAAGCTCCCGGATGGGAAGACGGTCTTCGTGCCGCGCACTGCGCCGGGAGATCTCGTAGAGCTGGTGGAGCTGCGGGAGCACAAGCGCTTTGCCCGGGCGCGGCCGGGCCGGCTGTTGGAGGCGTCTCCCGATCGGGTCGAGCCCCGTTGCCTTCACTACACCGCCGACGAGTGCGGTGGCTGCCAGCTCCAGCATCTGAACTATGAGGCGCAGCTTGTTGCCCGGCGCAGCTTTGTGGGTGACGCGCTCCGGCGTTTGGGGAAGCTGGACGTACCTGATCCGCCAATCGTTCCCGCCGCAAAAATCTTCGACTATCGAACCAAGCTGACCCTTCACGTGAGCGAGGACGAACGCCGGATCGGACTCCATCGCTACGGAAGGCCCGATCAGGTGTTCGACCTGAAGTGGTGTCACATCACGGTACCTGAGCTCATGGAGCTGTGGCGGGCGATTCGCGCATTTCGTCCCTTTCTCCCACCGCGGGTGGAGCAGATCGTTCTCCGCCTCGACCGCAACGGCGGCCGGCACGTGTTGGTCCGGGTGGGTGAAGGCGAGGTCTGGGATGGCTTCGAGCGACTCCGCCGGGAGCTCGAGCGGCGGGCGGTACCAGTCACCATCTGGTACCAGTCCGAAGGCGGGCCGGCGCGAGCTGTGGCCGGGGCCGGAGAGGCATTTCCCGCCACCGTGTTCGAGCAGGTTCATCCGGAGATGGGGGATCGGGTGCGGGCCTTCGCCATGGAGCAGCTTGGGGACGTGTCGGGCCGCCGGGTGTGGGATCTCTACGCCGGCATCGGCGAGACAACCGCGCAGCTTGCCGCCAAGGGGGCCATGGTCGAGAGCGTGGAGATCGACCGCCGCGCGGTGGTCGAGGCCGAGGGGAAGGGCCCGGCGGCAAAACGCCACACCGGCAGGGTTGAAGACCTCCTGCGCGAATTGCATCCCCCCGATATGGTGATTGTGAACCCACCCAGAACCGGGATGGACGAGCGGGTGAGCGAGGAGCTCGACCGTCTGGCCCCGAGCCGGCTGGTCTACATCTCCTGCGACCCAGCCACCCTCGCCCGGGACCTGCAACGGATGAAACGTCTTCGGCTCTGCCTGGTCCAGGCGTTCGACCTGTTTCCCCAGACGGCCCATGTCGAGACGGTCGCCGTCCTGGAGCCGGCGTGAAATACGCGATTCTGCTGGATGGTCAGGTGATCGAGGTCGAGGTGGATGGCGACCAGGTGATTGTGGGAGGCCAGACCCACACGGCGACCCTTGGCGCAATCCCGGGGACCCCGCTGCGCCTCCTGCTGCTCGACGGCCGGCCCACCACACTCTCCGTCGAGTCACTCGGCCGGGGACGCTGGGCCCTCGCTCCCGGCGGCGAGCGGCGTGAGGTCGAGGTCCTCGATGAGCGGACCCGCCACATCCGAAGTCTCACCAGCAGCGGCGACCGCCCCCGGGCCAGCCCGGTATTGAAGGCCCCCATGCCCGGACTCGTACTGCGGGTGCAGGTCGAGCCCGGCCAGACGGTGGCTGCAGGCTCCAGTTTGGTAGTGCTCGAGGCGATGAAGATGGAGAATGAGCTCAAGGCGGCGGCGCCTGGCGTGGTGAAAGTGGTTCGGGTGCAGCCGGGTGAGGCGGTAGAGAAGGGGCAGGTGCTGCTGGAGTTCGAAGGTGAGAAGTCGACAGCTTGACCTAACCCCACTGAATCCACTATCTTGTGAGTCTGTTTCGGTTTGGCCCGGTCCAAAGCCTAAGGTAGCAGAAGACATGAAGACCTTCACCGCCACGCCGGCGGACATCAGTCACGACTGGCACGTTGTCGACGCCGACGGAGTTCCGCTCGGCCGTTTGGCGAGCGTGGTGGCCCAGCTCATTCGCGGCAAGCACAAGCCGACCTACACGCCGCACATGGATGGTGGCGATTTCGTCGTGGTCATCAATGCCTCGAAGGTCAAGCTGACCGGGAAGAAGCTGACCAACAAACGCTACTTCTCACATACGGGCTACATGGGCCACGAGCGGTTTACCGCCGCCCGCGACATGATGGCCAAGCATCCCGACCGGGTCATCGAAAAGGCCGTCTACGGCATGTTGCCAAAAACCTCGCTGGCCAAGCAGCACATGCGTGGCAAGCTCAAGGTCTACGCCGGCGCCGAGCACCCCCACGTAGCCCAGCAGCCCAAACCGTTTTCCGTTACCCCGTCGAAGGCTAGCGCATGACCGCAGTAGTACCTCAGTTCCGGTGGCAGGCGGTGGGCCGGCGCAAGACGAGCGTCGCCCGGGTATATCTGACCCCCGGCACCGGCAAGTGGGACATCAACGGGCGGACTCTCGGTGACTATTTCCCAAGACCCTCCCTGGTGCAGCACATTCAGCAGTCGTTTACCGCCACCGACACACTGGGCGCGTTCGATGTGAAGGCGCACGTGGCGGGTGGCGGTCAGGCGGGCCAGGCCGGAGCCATGCGGCACGCCATCGCCAGGGCTTTGGTCGAGGCCGATCCCCAGCACCGGCTGAAGCTGCGGGCGGCGGGTCTCATGACTCGTGATCCCCGTGCGGTCGAGCGGAAGAAGCCGGGCCGGCCGGGTGCACGGAAGCGGTTCCAGTTCAGCAAGCGGTAGTTTCACGGCGGGGCAGGTAGCAGCGGGGCAGCGGGGCGGTCAAAGCACACCTGATGGTGTCCAGCCGCCGGAACAAACTGCCCTGCTGCCTGCGGCCCCGCTGACTTCGCACATCGCCGGATCCTGCTGTGGGTGTCCTGACCCCGAGCACCGCGAGGGAATGGATCGCAGCGTGGAGATGAAGGCGGTGGACGCACAACCCCAAATCGGACGGGACATCAACTAGCGCATGGCACAGCCTCAACTGCAGGACCTGCTCGAAGCAGGCGTCCATTTCGGTCACCAGACCCGCCGGTGGAATCCGAAGATGCGACGCTTCATCTTCGCCGAACGATCCGGCATCTACATCATCGATCTCCAGAAGACCCTCCGCCAGATCGGCAAGGCGCAGGAGCTGCTGAAGAGCGTGGTGCTCAAGGGCGAGGGAGTGCTCTTCGTCTGCACCAAGAAGCAGCTCAAGGCCATCGTCCAGGCGGAGGCCGAGTCCTCGGGGTCGTTCTACGTCACCGAGCGCTGGCTGGGCGGCATGCTCACCAACTTCCAGACGCTGAAGAAGCAGATTCGGCGGCTGCGGGAGCTGGAGCAGGGAGCGGCCGAGGGCGATTTCGAGAATTACACGAAGAAGGAAAAGCTTCTCTTCGAGCGCGAGCGGGTGAAGCTGAGCCGCAATCTGGAGGGCATCAAGGGAATGGGTCGAGTTCCCGGCGCCCTGTTCGTGGTCGATGCCAAGAAGGAAAAGATCGCCGTGGCCGAGGCCAACAAGCTTGGCATTCCGGTGGTGGCCATTGTGGACACCAACGCCGATCCGGACGTGATCACGGTGCCGGTCCCCGGCAACGACGACGCGATCCGCTCCGTCTCGCTCATCACGGCCGCGCTGTCCGACGTGATCAAGGAAGCCCGGTCCCAGATGCCCATGCGCGAGGTCACCGAGGATCTCGAGGCCGAGACCTACAGCACCGACGCGGGGAGCGAGGGCGATGCCGATGCCGATCGCAAGCGCCGGCGCCCCCGCCGCAAGCGGCGGCCGAAGCCCGAGGCCATTGCGGCCCGGCTCAAGACGGACGCCGATGCCGAGGGGGCCCCGGAGGCTCCAGTCCCCGAGGCGGTGACCGACGCGGGCGCATAGGACCATCCGGACCCGTGGCATTTTCCGCCGCTCTCGGGCCGTGCAGGCCGTGAGCGGCGGCTTTACTATTCACCCCTGAAGACGACCCGGTTGGAGACTATGGCAAGCACGACGATTTCCCCCAAAGACGTAAGCGAGCTCCGGACCCGCACCGGCGCCGGCATGATGGACTGCAAGCGCGCGCTGGAGGAATCCGGCGGCGACCTGGCCAAGGCGTCGGAGATCCTGCGGCTGAAGGGCATGGCCAAGGCCGAGAAGCGCGCCGGGCGGAACGCCTCCGAGGGACTGGTGGTGAGCTACATCCATCACAACAGCCAGGTGGGCGTCCTGCTGGAGCTCAATTGCGAGACCGACTTCGTGGCTCGAACCGACGAGTTCGGCCAGCTGGCGCGAGAGATCGCCCTGCACATCGCCTCCGCCGATCCGATCGGCGTGAACCCGGATGATATCCCGGCCGACTTGCTCGACCGCGAGCGCCGGATCGCCGAGGAGCAGGTGGCCAAAGAGGGCAAGCCGGAGAACATCCGCGGCAAGATCGTGGACGGCAAGCTCAAGAAGTTCGTGGCCGAGCGCACCCTGACGGAGCAGCCGTTCGTGAAGGACGACTCCAAGACGGTCGGCCAGCTGCTGAAGGAAGCATCAGCCAAGCTGGGCGAGGCGATCTCGGTCCGGCGCTTTGCCCGGTATAAAATCGGGGAAGCCTGATGGCTCTCGCCTACACCCGTGCCCTGCTCAAGATCTCGGGTGAGGCGCTGGCCGGCGATAAAGGCTTTGGCCTCGACTACCAGGTAGTCGAGGCTTTCGCCGAAGAAATCAAGGCGGTGCATGCGTTGGGCGTGCACCTGGCGCTGGTGGTGGGCGGCGGCAATATCATCCGCGGCACCTCGGCGAGCCGTGAAGGGCTGGACCGCGTTTCGGCGGACTACATGGGCATGCTGGGCACCGTTATCAATGCCCTGGCGCTGCAGGACGTGCTGGAGAAGATCGGGGTGGACACCCGGGTCATGACGGCCATCCGTATGGAGTCGGTAGCGGAGCCCTACATTCGCCGCCGAGCGATCCGCCACCTGGAGAAAGGCCGGCTGATCATCTTCGCCGCCGGCACCGGGAATCCGTTCTTCTCCACCGACACCGCCGGCGTGCTGCGAGCCCTGGAGGTGGATGCCCAGGTGATTCTGAAGGCGACGAACGTGGACGGAGTGTACACCGGCGATCCGCGGACCGATCCCACCGCCACGTTTATTCCCGAGCTCACCTTCCAGGAAGCCATCGTGAAGAATTACGCCGTCATGGATGCCAACGCATTCGGATTGTGCAAGGCCAACCATCTTCCGATCATCGTCTTCAACATCAACCAGCCCGGCGCCATCACGCGCGTGCTGCGGGGTGAGCGGGTAGGGACCATCGTCCGATGAGCACCATCCCCGAATTGACCAAGCATGCCCGGGAACTGATGCACAAAGCGGTGGAGAGCACCAAGCGCGAGTTCTCCTCCATCCGGAGCGGCAAGGCCAGCGTCTCGTTGCTCGATCTGGTTCGAGTCGAGGCCTACGGCAGCACCGTACCCCTGAACCAGGTCGCGATGGTCGCGGCTCCCGAGCCCCGGCTCCTGACCGTGCAGCCATTCGACAAGTCCCTCACTCAGGTCATCGAGAAGGCCATCCGCGACTCCGACCTCGGGCTCAACCCGGCCACCCAGGGCAACCTGATCCGGGTGCCGCTGCCCGCGCTCTCAGAAGAGCGACGCAAGGATCTGGTCAAGGTGGTCCACAAGCTGGGGGAAGAGGGGCGCATCGCCGTCCGCCACGCCCGCACCGAGACCCTTTCCAAGGTCAAGAAGCTCGAGAAGATCTCGGAGGACGACAAGGCCCGGGCCGAGAAGGAAGTTCAGAAGCACACCGACGAGCATATCAAGCAGATCGAGGGACTCATTCACTCGAAAGAGGCGGAGATCCTGGAAGTCTGACCGGATGAGCAACGACCTGCTGCAACAGCTGCGGGTGCACGGAGCCGTTCCGGCTCACGTCGCCATCATCATGGACGGCAATGGCCGCTGGGCCAAGGGCCGGGCGCTGCCGCGTCCCCTGGGGCACCACGCCGGAATGAAGGCGGTGCGCGAGGTGGTGGAAGGGTGTCTGGAAGCGGGGGTCGGGGTGCTGACCCTCTTCGCCTTCAGTCAGGAAAACTGGAAGCGTCCTGCCGGCGAGATCGAGGCGCTCATGAAGCTCCTCGAGGAGTACATCGCCAAGGAAGCCGCCGAGCTGCGGGCGCAGGGCGTGGCGGTTCGGATACTGGGGCACCTCGAGAGCCTCGGCCCCGGTGCCCGCCGCGCGGTGGAACGGATCATGGCGGATACCGCGGGCGGCCAGTCGCTGGCGCTCAACCTCTGCATCTCGTATAGCTCCCGCGCCGAGATCGCCCGAGCCGCGCGGTTGCTCGCCGAGGCAGTAGCAGCGGGCCAGCTGGCTCCCGGAGACATCGGCGAGGACGCCGTTGGCCGGCTGCTGTACACCGCGGAGTGGCCCGACCCCGACCTGCTGATCCGTACCTCAGGCGAGATGCGGATCTCCAACTTCCTGCTCTGGCAGCTTGCCTACGCCGAGCTGTATGTCACGCCTGTCCTCTGGCCCGACTTCACCCGGCGCCACCTCTTCGAGGCCATCCTGGAATTTCAGCGGCGGGACCGGCGGTTCGGCCGCGTCTCGGTCTGATGGATTCCAATCTGGCCCGGCGGGTAGGATTCGCCGTCGTCGCGATTCCGCTAGCGCTGGCGGTCATCTGGTATGGCGGGCTGCCGCTCGCCTTCCTGATGGCACTCACCGGTGCCTTGGGTGCGCGCGAGCTGTTCGATCTCGCCACCCGGCAGGGAGTGGTTCCGGCTCGGGCGTGGGGTTTCGTCAGCACCGCGACCATCGCGCCGGTGACCTATGCCGCACTGGTGGCCCCCGATGTTCGCGAGCTGGTGCTGGCAAGCTGGCCATACCTTGTGGCTCTCTGGGTCATAGGGCTCCTTACCTGGGCCCTGGCCGCCAGGTCGCCCGCCGAGAAGCCGATGGAGGCCGTGAGCGTCACCCTGCTCGCGGTGGTATACACCGGCGTTCTCCCGGCTTTCCTGATTGGGATCAGGCACCTCTCGCATCCGGAGCGCTCCTGGGCCGGCGCCTGGCTGGTGTTCTTTCCCCTGGTGGTCACCTGGGTCTGCGACACCGCCGCGATGTTCGGCGGGAGAGCCCTGGGCGGCCCGAAGCTCGCGCCCACGATCAGTCCCGGGAAGACCCGCTCCGGCGCGGCTTCGGGTGTAGTTGGCGGCCTCCTCGTGGCTCCGATCTTCGGCAGCCTGGTGTTTCCCCGAGTCGGACTCGAAGTCCCACTCTGGCAGCTGCTGGTCCTGGCCGGGGCGCTGTCGGTCGTGGGACAGATTGGCGACCTTGCCGAATCCCTTTTCAAGCGTGAGGCGGGGGTGAAAGACTCCAGTCACCTGATTCCTGGGCATGGCGGAGTGCTCGATCGGTTTGACTCCCTGTACTTCGTCATTCCCACGGCGGCCGCCATCTATCGGCTGTTCGGCGTGATCTGATGGGCTCCCCGTCCACCCAGCCACGGGGGAAGCCACCCCGCGCCGAGCCGATCAACCAGGCCCCTGTCCAGGCGAGGAAGGGGCGGCGAGGCGTGGTCGTGTTGGGCTCCACCGGCTCGATCGGTCGCAGCACGCTGGACGTGCTCCGCCGACACCAGGAGCATTTCAAGCTGGTGGCCCTGACCGCGGGGCGGAATCGGGACGAGTTCGCCGCTCAGGTGGCGGAATGGCAGCCGACTTACGCCGGGCTGGCTGACTCGGCGGGGGATCTGCGGTGGCCCAGTGGTCCTGAGGTCCTGGTGGAGGCCGCTACCCATCCCGAGGCCGACATCGTGGTCAATGCGGTGGTGGGTGCGGCCGGGCTCGATGCCACCCTCGCGGCGCTTCGGGCCGGAAAGCGCGTCGCCCTGGCCAACAAGGAGACCCTGGTCATGGCGGGCGCCCTCGTGGCCCAGGCAGCCTGCGCCGGCGGCGGAGAAATCGTCCCGATCGACTCCGAGCACAGCGCCATACTCCAGTGTGTCACCGGGCGGGACGGCGGGCTCGCTCGCCTTATCCTGACGGCATCAGGCGGCCCGTTCCGGGAATGGGGAGCCGAACGGGTCCGGAACGCCACGGTGGCGGAGGCGCTCCAGCATCCGACCTGGCGAATGGGTCACAAGATTACCGTCGATTGCGCGACCCTCGCCAACAAGGCCCTGGAACTGATCGAGGCGCACCACCTGTTCGGGTTGCCGTACGACGCGCTCGAGGTGGTGGTTCACCCCCAGAGCATCGTGCACGCCTTTGCTGAATTTCATGATGGCAGTGTGCTGGCACAGCTGGGGTTTCCCTCCATGGAGCTGCCCATTCTGTACGCCCTGACTCATCCGGAGCGGCTCGCCGATTCGGGTGTCCGCCGCTTCGATCCGGTCGGTGCCGGTCCGCTAACCTTCGAGCCGGTTCGGACCGAAGTCTTTCCTGCCCTCGCCTCCGGCGTGGCCGCCGGACGCGCCGGTGGGACCGCACCCGCCGTGTTCAACGCGGCGAACGAGGTGGCGGTCGCCGCGTTTCTCCAGGGTGCCATTCCTTTCGGGCGTATCAGCGAAACGATCGAGCGCGCGCTCGACGCGCACACGCCCGTTCCCGCCAGCTCCGTGGAAGCGGTGCGCGCGGCCGATCGCTGGGCCCGTGAAGCGGCACAGCAGAGTGTGAGGTCATAGTGTTGTTGACGGTATTGGCCCTGATCGTCGTACTGGGCGTGCTCATCTTCGTGCATGAGGCGGGACACTTTCTCGCGGCCAAGTGGGCCGGGATCTACGTCCACCGCTTCTCGCTCGGCCTCGGTCCGCCGATCCCCTGGCTCACCTTCCGGCGGGGCGAGACCGAATACACCGTCTCGTGGCTGCCGCTCGGCGGGTACGTCAAGATGGCCAGCAAGGAGGAGGACATCGGCAGCAGCGCGCTCGAAGGGGGCGCTCCGCCGGTGCAGGTCCCTCCCGACCGGATGTTCGAGGCCAAACCGGTCTGGGTGCGGATGCTGGTGATCCTCGCGGGCGTGACGATGAATGCCCTCTTCGCCTGGGCAGTCTTCACCTTTCTCGCCTACAAGAATGGGCGTGAGATCGACCCGGTGACGACCGTCGGCAAGGTCGTGGAAGAGCTGGTTCCGCCCGGCGCCGAGGCGCTGAAAGAGATCAAACCTGGATCCCAGATCGTCCGCATCAATGGCGACTCGGTCAAGTCGTGGGACGAAGTCGTTTCTTCCATCATCAACACGCCGGACCCGGAAGTCCGAATCGACCTCGCCGGTGGGTCAACCGTCGTGGTTCCGATACATCCCGACGCGCTCGAGGAGCGGGCGAAGGCGGCCCAGGCGCTGCAGCCTCACCGGAAGCCCATCATCGATTCCCTCGTAGCCGATAAGCCCGCAGCGCGAGCCGGACTGCGGAGTGGGGACATCATTCTGGAAGTGAACGGGACACCCATCCGTGAGTGGTACGAGCTGCTCGATACTGTGCAGGCGAGCGCGGGGCGAACCGTGACGATTACCGCGGCACGAGGTGGGGAACAGCGGACCTTTACGCTCCAACCCTACGTCGACTCCATCCCTACCGCCGATGGCAAGATCCGCGTGGTAGGCCGGATTGGAGCCGGGGTCCGGGACGACGCCATACGGCAGAAGTTCACTCTGGGCGAGGCGATCGCCGAAGGCGGACAGGCGACATTAGAGGCCTCAACCCAGATCTTTCGTGCCGTGCGCGGACTCTTCAGCGGACGGATCTCCGGACGCACGGTCGGGGGACCCATTCTGATCGGGCAGCTGGCCGGCCAGAGCGCCCGCCGGGGCCTCGACACCTTCCTCGGCTTCATGGCCCTGATCTCGATCAACCTGGCCGTCCTGAACCTGCTGCCGATTCCGGTCCTGGATGGAGGGCAGTTTCTCTTCCTGCTGGCCGAAGCGGTGATCCGCCGGCCGTTGCCCATGAAGCTCAGAGAGCGGCTCACCACGGTTGGCCTGGTGCTCATCCTCCTGCTCATGGGCCTGGCCTTCTCCAATGACATCAGGCGGGTGCTGGGGGGGTAACCGTGAGGGGCGGAAACGGCGGGAAGCGACCCTTGCCTCGCCCTCCAGACCCCCCTTATACTTCCGTGCTACAACGAATTACGACGCGCACTCAAAGAGGACACCAGGCGGCATGAGCTTCGACAAGCAGGCGGTGACGGCCAAGCACCAGGCCCACGCAAGCGACACGGGATCGACCAAAGTACAGGTGGCGCTGCTCACCGAGCGGATCAACTCCCTGACTGACCATTTCCGCACCCATTCCAAAGATCATCACAGCCGCCGCGGGCTGCTGAAGATGGTCGGGACCCGCCGTCGTCTCCTCACGTACCTCAAGCGAAGCGATCTGCCGACTTACCGAGCGCTCATCGAGCAGCTTGGACTCCGGCACTAACCGCCGCGCGCCGACCAGGGGCGTCCTGATCCACTTTCGGGGCGCCCTTTCTGCTTTACGGGGTCAAGGGTCTAGGGTCGAGGGTCTACCACTGACGGTGACTCTCCACGAGACCTTGATCCTCGACTCTAGACCCTAGACTTGCGGCAAAGACGCCATCCCACAGAGAGAGAGCAAGCAGTGACCGCACAGAAGATTGAAACCGAGTTTGCCGGACGTCCGCTGGTCCTCGAGACCGGCCGCATGGCCAGGCAAGCCGCCGGCTCCGTCGTCGTTCGCTTTGGCGACTCCGTAGTACTCGCCGCCGTGACCGTCTCCCAGAACGTTTCCACCCTGCCGTTCTTTCCCCTCACCGTCGAATATCGCGAGAAGACCTACGCCGCCGGGAAGATTCCCGGGGGGTTTCTGAAGCGCGAGGGACGCCCATCGGACAAGGAGATCCTGGCCAGCCGGTTGATTGACCGGTCGATCCGGCCGCTCTTTCCGGAGGGGTTCAAGAACGAAGTCCAGGTATTCGTCACCGTGCTGTCGGCGGACCAGGAGAACGACGCCGACGTGCTCGGCGTGACCGCTGCTGCCACCGCGCTGGGGCTGTCGACGGTGCCGTGGAGTGGCCCGCTGGCGGCGGTGCGCGTCGGCCGGATGGAAGGGAACTGGATTCTGAACCCGACATTCCAGCAGCTCGAGTTCTCCAGCGTGGATCTGGTGGTTAGTGGATCGGCAGACTCGATCGTCATGGTCGAGGGCGGCTCGCTCGAGATCTCCGAAGCCGAGATCATCGAGGCGCTGAAGGTGGCCCAGAAGGGCATTCGCGAGCTGCTCGGGCTGCAGAAGCAGCTGATCGACAAGGCTGGAGCGGTGCAGAAGATCAAGTGGACCAAGGCCGCCCCAGATGCCGCGCTGCTTGCCAAGGTGCGTCAACTGGCCGAGGGGGCCATGGCCCAGGCGATCAACGCCAAGGACAAGGCGGGTCGCTCGTCCAGCGTAAAGGCGCTCAAGGAGCAGATTCTTCAGAGCTTACTGCTGGAACACGCCGACCGGGGACGCGATATCAACGAGGAGTTGGAGGAAATCGAGTACCGGGTCATGCGAAAGCAGGTCTTGGAGCGCTCCGAGCGGGTCGATGGGCGCGATCTCGATACCATCCGGCCAATCTCGATCGAGACCGGGGTACTGCCCCGCACCCATGGGTCGGCGCTGTTTACCCGCGGCCAGACCCAAGCGCTGGTTTCGGCCACCCTCGGGACCGCAGATGATGAGCAGCGGATCGACAGCATCGACGTGGCGGGGGAGACGACCAAATCGTTCATGCTGCATTACAACTTCCCGCCATATGCCACCGGCGAGGTCAAGATGATGCGTGGCACCAGCCGCCGGGAGATCGGCCACGGTGCCCTGGCCGAGCGGGCGCTGCAGCCGCTCCTGCCACATTACGAGGAGTTCCCCTACACGCTGCGCATCGTCTCCGAGATTTTGGAGTCCAACGGCTCGTCCTCGATGGCCACGGTCTGCGGCGGCTCGCTCGCCCTGATGGATGCGGGCGTACCGATGAAGGCCGCCTGCGCCGGTGTCGCCATGGGCCTGATCAAGGAAGGCGACAAGGTGGCGATCCTCACCGACATTCTCGGCTCTGAGGACCACCTCGGCGACATGGACTTCAAGGTGGCTGGGACCGAGAAGGGCATCACCTCGATCCAGATGGACATCAAGATCATGGGCCTCGAGCTCAAGATCATGGAGCAGGCGCTGGAACGAGCCCGGAAGGGCCGGCTGCACATCCTCAAGGAAATGGCCAAGGCGTTGCCGGCGCCTCGCACCGAGCTGTCGCCGTACGCGCCCCGCATCTTCACGATGCAGATCAAGCCGGACAAGATCGGCGACGTCATCGGGCCGAAGGGCAAGACCATCCGGGGCATCCAGGACGCCACCGGCGCCAAGATCAGCATCGAGGATACCGGCGTCGTGACGATCTCCGCGGTCGGGGGAGAGGCCGGCGAGAAGGCGCGAGCCATGGTCGCCGCCATCACCACCGAGCCCGAAGTGGGCCGGACCTACGAAGGGCCGGTCAAGAGCACCACCGCCTTCGGCGCTTTCGTAGAGATCATGCCCGGCGTCGAAGGGCTGCTCCACATCAGTGAGCTGCAGCATGGCCGAACCGAAAAGACCGAAGACGTGGTCAAGAAGGGCGACATCGTCCAGGTCAAGCTGCTCGAAGTGGACGATCGTGGCCGGATGAAGCTCTCCCGGAAGGCGCTCCTGCCCAGGGAATAGCCCTTCGTGGAAACGGTTGAACTCGACGAAGGGTTGCGCCGCACCACTGCGCCGAACGGACTGGTCGTTCTCAGCGAGACGTTACCAGGGGTCCGTTCGGTGGCAGTTGGTATTTACGTCCGCACCGCCTCCGCCCATGAGCCGCGCCGCCAGTTGGGAATCTCTCATCTGCTCGAGCACATGGTTTTCAAGGGCACCGAACGCCGGACCGCCCAGGAGCTCGCGCTAGGGCTGGAGATCCGGGGCGGGGGACTGGATGCCTTTACCGGACGCGACTACACCAGCTATCAAGCTCATGTGCTCGACGCCGATCTGCCGCTGGCGGTCGAAATCCTCACCGACCTGGTGCGTTGGCCCCTTCTGCGCGCCAGCGACCTGGAGCCCGAGCGTAATGTGATTCTGGAGGAGATCAGCGGGGTCGCCGACACGCCGGACGACCTCGTGTTCGAGATGCACGCGGAGACGCTCTGGCCGGAGCATCCGTACGGGTACTCCATTCTCGGCACCCCGGAATCGCTTGCCGCCCTCTCGGCCGAGGATCTGAAGGTCCTGCACCGAAACGGCTATTACCGGGGGAACTGCGTGATCGCCGCGGCGGGACACGTTGACCACGATCAGCTGCTCACCGCTTTGGAGCGGGAAGGGTGGTTCGAGGGCACTGCTCCCGAGCCCCCTCGTGAGGCCGTTACCCCGGCTCCTGCCGTTCAGGGTGCCAGCCGCGCCGAGGAACGGGACACCGCGCAGACCCATATCGTGTTCGGCACGGACACCTTCCCGCTGCGCGATCCGCGGCGCTTCCCGCTGGCCATCCTGACGAATGCCTTTGGCGGCGGCATGTCCAGCCGCCTCTTCCAGCGGGTCCGGGAGGAGCTGGGGCTCGCCTATGCCATCTTCGCCTACAAGCACTTCTACCAGGGCTCGGGGCAGCTGGGTGTCTACGTCGGTACCCAGCCGGCGACAGCCGACCAAGCGGCAGAGGCGATCCGTGGGGAGTATGCCCGCCTGGCGCGGGAAGGACTACCGATGACCGAGCTGGTCAACGGCAAGCAGCAGCTCAAGGGCCAGGTGATGCTCTCTTTGGAAAGCCCGGCCGCTCGCATGGGCCGGCTGGCGGGCTTCATCCTGCACGATGACCGTTACCGGCCGCTGGATGAGATGCTGCGCGAGATCGATGCCGTGACTTCCGAGGAGGTCGCTGCTGTCGCCGGGGAGTTCTTCGCCCCTGAAAGGCAAACCGTTGTACGTTTGGGGCCGAAAAACGGTAAGCGGTGAGCGGTAAGCGGGGAATGCTGGCGGATACTCCGTAACGTTACCCTGGTCTCTTGCGCACCCGCTCACCGCTTACCGCTCACCGGCCACGCTTTTTAACCGAAGCCGTCACTCAAGAGGAGTCCATGAAGATCGGCGTCCCGAAGGAGATCAAGACCAACGAGAATCGTATCGCGCTGGTGCCGGCCGGAGCCGAGGCGTTGACAGCGGCGGGACATTCCGTCCTGGTGGAGCAGGGGGCCGGGTCGGGAAGCGGATTCTCCGATGACGCATATCGGGGCGTTGGGGCCACGATTCTGCCGACTGCCGACGCAGTCTGGCAGCAGGCCGAGATGATCATGAAGGTCAAGGAGCCGATTGCCGTCGAATGGCCCCGCATGCGCCGGGGCCAACTGATCTACACCTATTTCCACTTCGCCGCAGCCGAGGATCTCACCCGGGCGGTCATCGCCTCGGGGGCCGTCGCGGTGGCCTACGAGACCGTGCAGCTGGACAGCGGGGAGCTGCCGCTGCTCACGCCGATGTCCGAGGTGGCCGGCCGGATGGCGGTGCAGGAAGGCGCCAAGTATCTGGAGAAGGTCTTCGGAGGAAGCGGCATTCTGCTGGGTGGGGTGCCCGGGGTGGCCCCCGGGGAGGTCGCAATCATCGGCGGCGGGGTGGTCGGTATCAATGCCGCCAAGATGGCCGCTGGCCTCGGCGCCCACGTGACGATCCTGGACATCTCCCTGGACCGGCTGCGGTACCTGGCCGACGTGCTTCCCGCCAACGTGGATACCGTCTACTCCAACCGTCACAATATTTTGGATGCTATCCGGCGGGCCGACCTGGTGGTGGGGGCGGTGCTCCTTCCGGGCGCCAAAGCCCCCCATCTGGTCAAGCGGGCCGACCTCAAGCTGATGAAGCCTGGGTCGGTCATTGTAGATGTGGCGGTCGACCAGGGCGGGTGCGTCGAGACCATCAAGCCCACGACCCACGAAAACCCCACCTACTTCGTAGACGGCATTCTGCACTATGCCGTCGCAAATATGCCGGGCGGCGTCCCCCGGACCTCTACCCTGGCCCTCACCAATGCTACGCTGCCATACGGACTTAAGCTCGCCAAGCTCGGCTGGCGTGCGGCGTGCAAGTCCGATAATGCGTTAAGGCTCGGCCTGAACGTCGTCGAGGGCAAGGTGGTGTATCCGGGGGTGGCCGAAGCCTTCCGTCTTCCCCTGACCGACGTCAACAGCGTTGTCTGAGCGGGTGCTGTCCGAGGCCGCGGTGGAGGTGCTGATCGCGCGCCTCCCCCATGCTGAGGGGCTCCCGCTTCCCAGCTCTGCCACCCCGGGTTCGGCCGGCTACGATCTGGCCAGCGCCGAAGACGGTGAGCTGGCGCCGTTCGAGCGAAAGCTCTTTCGGACTGGTTTCAGCATTGCGGTTCCGGTGGGGTATGAGTGCCAGCTGCGGCCCCGGTCAGGCCTGGCACTCCGGCACGGCATCACGCTGCCGAACACCCCAGCCACCATCGACAGCGACTACCGGGGCGAGCTGATGGTGGCGCTGGTGAATCTGGGCTCCACCACGTTTCAGGTCACGCGGGGCATGCGCATCGCCCAGATGATCGTTGCGCGAGTAGAGCGAGTTGCTTTCCACCCAGTCGAAGAGTTGCCCCCTACCGCACGAGGCACAGGTGGATTCGGAAGCAGCGGCACGTAAAGGGGACACGACCCGCTACCAGTCGGCAAGGCGCCCGAGTACCTTCACAACCCATGTGCCCAGCGGCTCCTCGATGAAATTTCCCGGTTTGAATCTGATGTCCTGGTTGCCCGCCAATGAAATCGCGGTTGATCTCGGTACGGCCAACACCCTCATCTACGTCAAAGGCGAAGGGATCGTGCTCAACGAGCCCTCGGTGGTGGCCATCGAGAAGGCTACCGGCAAGATCAAGGGCATCGGTCTCGAGGCCAAGCGGATGCTGGGCCGGACGCCGGACGGGATCCTGGCGGTACGGCCGCTCAAGGACGGGGTCATCGCCGACTTCGATGTCACCGAAAAGATGCTGCGCTACTTTCTCAAGACGATCATCGACAAGCATGTGTTCCGGGTCAAGCCGAAAGTGATCGTCTGCGTGCCCTCGGGGATTACCGAAGTCGAGCGTCGCGCGGTGCGGGACTCGGCGGAGACCGCTGGGGCCAAACAGGTCCTCATGGTGGCCGAGCCGATGGCCGCGGCGATCGGCGTCGGCCTGCCGGTGGAGACGCCTACCGGGAACATGGTCATCGATATCGGAGGGGGCACCACGGAGATCGCGGTCATCGCCCTGTCCGGCATTGTCTCCGATACATCTATCCGCACCGGCGGCGATGAGCTCGATCAGGCGATCGTCCAGTTCATGCGCAAGAACTACAACCTGCTGGTCGGAGAGCCCACCGCGGAGGCCATCAAGATCAAGATCGGCTCCGCCGCGCCCACCGGCGACGAACGGGAGATGGAAGTAAAGGGCCGGGACCTCGTGTCCGGCATCCCCAAGACGGTGCGGGTGCACTCGACCGAGATCCGGGAAGCGGTTCAAGAGCCCATTCAACAGATCGTGGATGCGGTACGTCGCGCGCTCGAAATCACGCCACCGGAGCTCGCCAGCGACATCGTCGACCGGGGAATCGTCATGACCGGCGGCGGCGCGCTGATTCGAGGACTGGACCTGCTTCTCGCCCAGGAGACCGGACTTCCCATCCACGTTGACGAGGATCCGCTGACCTGCGTCGTCCGCGGGACTGGCCGGATCCTGGACGACTTCGAGAAATACCGCAGCGTGCTGTCGTCCTGAGCATGATCAGCACGTCAGATCGCCGTTATTCACGCCGGGACACAGCGCTCTTCCTGCTCTGTCTCGGCCTCTCGCTGTTTGGGCTCTTCTCCCCCGTTCCCTGGGGGCGCAGCGTGGCCGACACGCTCCGCGAGACGGTGCTGTTCCCCCTGGTCTGGCTCCAGACTCGGGCGGAAGAGGGGCGCACCAGCCGGGTGCGGTTCCGCCAGGTCACCTTCGAGCGCGATTCCACCGCCTATCTGTCGCAGTTTCTCCCCTCGCTTCGGGCCGAGAACGAGCGCTTGCGCCAGCTCCTCCGGCTGAGCCGCAGAGTCAATACCGGCTACATCCCGGCTGAGGTGCTTCATCAGCCGCAGGCGATGGATGGACGGACGCTGCTCCTGAGCGCGGGGTCGCGGCAGGGTGTGATGCTGTTCAGCCCGGTGGTTGCGCCTGAGGGACTGATCGGCATGGTCTCCAGCGTCTCGGGGAACAGCAGCGTGGCGATGTCGTGGGCGCACCCGGAGTTTCGCGTCAGCGCCTTCACCGTAAGCGGCAATGCCTTCGGGGTGGTGGCGCCCTCTAACGAGGGCCGCAACGGAGAAGGGGCGCTGGAGTTCCGCGGCGTGCCGTATCGCGACTCCGTACCGCTTGGAACCCTGGTGCTCTCCTCCGGCCTTGGCGGCGTGTTTCCCAAGGGAATTCCGGTGGGGACCGTCATTGGTACCGTCCGGGAAGAGGCGGGTTGGGAGCGAGTGTATCGGCTGCGTCCCGCGGCCAACCCGGCATCCGCGGCTCACGTCCTCGTGCTGGTGAGCGGCCCTCAGGCCCGGGATCTCGCCGGCGCCTTTCCCAGCGACTCACTGCTGGAGGCACTGCGGCTCGACTCGATCGCCCGCCTGCGCCGGGCCGACTCGGCGGCACAGGCCATCCGAAACGCACGGGCCGCGCGGCGGGACTCGTTGGCGGGAGCCGCTCCGGCCCCGCGCCGTACCCCGCCTTCCCCGATCCAGGGTGGCACTCCGCCGTCGCCGATGCAGGGCGGCACCTCGAGCGGTCCAGTCCCAGCGCCAAAGGACTCGGCCCCATGAGCACTAACCGGGTAAGCCGGGTCCAGCTGCTGCTGGTGATGCTCCTGCTCGTGGCGCTTCAGTTTTACGTGCGCCCCCGTCTCTGGGACGCGCGGATCAGCCCTGACTTTCTGTTGATCGCCCTGATGCTCTTTGCCATGCGCAGCAGGCCGGGTCTGGCAGCTCTGGCCGGCTTTGCCGTCGGGCTCATTGCCGACACGCTGACGCCCGCCAGGTTTGGTGCGGGCGCCCTGGCTCACACCCTGGTCGCCTATCTGGCATCCTGGGGACGTGCGGTGTTCTTTGCCGACAACATGCTGGTCAACGCGGGCTTCGTGGCGGCTGGCCTGTGGCTGCGAGACCTCATCGTGTTGGTGACGAGCGGAACTGACCACCGCCAGATCATCACCGAGCTGACCATCTACAGCCCCTTGCAGGCGCTGACGACAGCGGGCCTCGCCCTCATCGTGCTGATCATGTTCCGCAGTATTTTTTCCGTCCGGCTCGACGCATGAACGGCTTCGATTCATATCGGCTCCGCCACCGGGCCGATATCGCCCGGATGATCCTGATCGTTGCCTTCGTGGTGCTCTGCGGCGCCTTCTTCCGGACCCAGGTGATCCAGCACAGCAAGTTCCAGCTCAAGGCCGAGACCAACCGCCTGCGGCCGATTTCTTTGACTCCGCCCCGGGGATCGATCCTCGACCGCAATGGACGCATCATCGCCGAGAATGTGCCCGGCTACTCGGTAAAGCTCCTGGCTCCGTCGACCGATTCGCTGCGGGCAGTCATCGCCAGGGTGCGGCGTTTCGTGCCGGTGGACAGCGCGCAGGTAACCGACATCGTCGAGCGCTTTCAGCGGGCCCGCTATCAGCCGGCACTCATCTTCGGCGACGCGTCGTTCGAGGTCATTGCCAGGCTCGAGGAGCACCGGTCGGTGTTGCCGGGACTGGTGATTCAGGCCGAACCCAAGCGGTTGTACCCTGCGGGTAAATCGGTCGGGCACCTGGCCGGCTACGTCTCCGAGGTCACCGAAGCCGATCTGAGCGCCGACAAATACCCGGGGGCCGTCCTCGGATCCATTGTCGGGAAGGCCGGGCTCGAGCGGGAGTACGACGATACGCTGCGGGGCAATGAAGGGGTGCACTACATCGAGGTGAACGCCCGTGGTCGCCTGGTCCGGGAGGGTGCTGCCTCGGCCGCGCTGCCGCCGACGCCGGGGAATCCCATCACCACGACCATTGACCTCGAACTCCAGCAGTTCATCGACAGCATCTGGCCGGCTGGCGTGCGCGGCGCCATGGTCGCCCTGACGCCCAAGGGCGAGGTCCGGGCACTGTACTCCGCGCCCACTTTCGATCCCAATCAGTTCGTCGGCGGCATCACTTCGGCCGAATGGCGCAAGCTGAACAACGATCCCGCCCGACCACTCCTCAACCGGGTGATGCAGGCTCGCTACCCTCCCGCCTCGCCCTTCAAGCTCGCGATCTCGGCCATGGCGCTGAAACGCGGCCTGATCAAGCTGAGTACGAGGATGCCGGAGCCATGCCGCGGCGGCATGCGACTGGGCAACCGGGTGTTCCGCTGCTGGAAGAAGGAGGGCCACGGCAGCCTCGACCTCATCGGGGCAGTGGCTGCGAGCTGCGACGTCTACTTCTACCAGCTCGGGCTGCAGCTGGGGCTCGATGCCATCATCCAGGATGGCATCTTCATGGGATTTCGGGACAAGAGCGGGATAGATCTCGAGGACGAGCTGAGCCCCATCTGGCCTTCCTCCAAGGCGTACTTCGACCGGCTGTACGGACCGCGATATTGGAGTCCGCCGGGCACCACGCTGAACTTCTCCATTGGCCAGGGTGAGAACACCCAGACGCTGATCAACATGGTCAAGTTCTATCAGGGCCTGGCCGGGCCGGGTGTGGCCCTCACTCCCTATATCGTGCACCCCAGCTCGGGAAAAGGCAGATCGCTGGGGCTCTCCACCAGGGAGCTCGACGGGCTGCGCAACGCGCTCATCGCGGTAGTGGAGCGCGGCACTGCGTCGGCGAACCGCCGGGCCGACCTGGCGGTGGCCGGCAAGACCGGGACGGCGCAGAATCCCCATGGCGATGACCATGGTTGGTTCATCGGCTTTGCGCCTGCCGACAAGCCGGAACTGGTAGTGGGAGGGATCATGGAGTTCGCCAAGCACGGCACCACCGTGGCGCCGTACGTGGTCCGGACGCTGCGGCGCTACATCCTCGGACCGGACGCCGTTGGTCCCGTGAAGCTCGGTGTGCTGCTCGACGAATCGCTGACCTCGGGAGATGCCGCGCCCCGGCCCCTTGAGCTCGATCCCGACTCTGCCGCCGCGCGCGCCGCCACAGACTCGCTGCGACGCGCCGAGGGCAACCAGTGAGAGGCCCTGCAGTCGACCGCAACCTGGTCCTGGTCACCCTCGCCCTCATGTCGTTTGGCCTGGCCACGCTCTATTCGGCTGGCCAGACCGACGTGCCCACCCGGGCCGCGGGCATGTGGGAACGCCAGATCGTCTGGTTTGGAGTGGGGATCGTAACCTGCTGGGTGGTCTACAACATTTCGCTCCGGGTCCTTGAGTGGATAGCCCCCGCGCTGTACGCCTTCAGCATCCTGCTGCTGGGCGTGGTGCTGGTGGTGGGCACCGGTGCCGGAACCGCCGAAAGCAGCCACAGCTGGCTCTCCATCGGCGGACATCAGATCGGCCAGCCCTCCGAGCTGGCCAAGGTGGCGACGGTGCTCATGCTGGCCAGGTTTCTCTCCGGCCGCAAAGAAGCTCCCCGCTCCCTCTGGGACCTGGTCGGCCCTGCCCTGATCGTGGGTGTGCCGTTCCTCATGGTTCTCAAGCAACCCGATCTTGGCAGCGCCCTCGTCTTTGTGGGGGTCTTCTTCGCCATGCTGTTCTGGTCTGGCGTTCGCCCCCGGATGCTATTCTTGATGGCGACTCCGGGGATCAGCCTGTTCCTGGCGTTCAATACGCTGGCCTGGAGTGCGTGGATCATCATATTCGTGTTGATCCTCATGGCGTGGCGGCCGTATGTGTGGGATTGGACGACGTTCCTGGTGGCGAACGTGGCCATGGGTGCCATTGCCATGCCGCTGTGGACGCGGTTGGCCCCATACCAGCAGAACCGGCTGCTCACCTTCCTCAATCCCGAGGCCGATCCGCGGGCCGCAGGCTACCATGCCATTCAATCCCGGGTAGCGATCGGATCCGGCGGCTGGTTTGGCACCGGCTACACCGAGGGTCCGCAGAAGCGCCTGGCCTTTCTGCCGGAGCAGCATACCGACTTTGTATTCTCGGTGGTTGGCGAGGAGCTCGGCTTTCTTGGGGTGGCGGTGGCGCTGGGACTCTTTCTGACGCTTTTCCTGGTTCTGCTTCGCATCGCACGGCGGGCAACCGATCCGTTCAGCAGTCTCGCCGTCTTCGGGATCATCGGTCTGTTCTTCACCCACGTGTTCGAGAACGTCGGTATGACGGTGAACCTCATGCCCATCACCGGCATTCCACTCCCGCTTTTTTCTTATGGTGGCTCCTTTTTCATCATCTGTTCGTTGTGTCTCGGAGTGGCCCTGAGGGTCGCATATGACTCGAGGTCATCTGGCTATCTTGATAACTGATAGCGACTTAGAGGCGGGGGTCTAGCGCGGGAGGCAGGGAATCGTGAGATTCCATCGCTTCGACCACCGCACCTGGAACCCTCTATCCTCCACGCCACCTGTATCTTATGGCTGTGATGGCCTGGTTTAAGAAGGAACGCAAACCACGTACTTCTCAGCGCGAGCGGCTGGAGATCCCGGCCGATGCGTGGGAGAAGTGCGACAAATGTGGCCACATCGACATTCGTGAGAAGTTCGAGAAGGCGCTAAACGTCTGCCCCGAGTGCGGCTGGCACCGGCGGATCAGCGCGGAGGACTACATCGAGATTCTGACTGACCCGGGCACCTGGCGTGAGCTGTACGGTGGCCTGCGCTCGGTTGATCCGCTCGGGTTCGAGAACTATGCCGATCGGCTGAAAGTGGCGAGGCAGAAGGGCGGGGAAGCCGATGCGGTGTACACCGGGACCGCCAAGATCGATGGGCTGCTGTTCAATTTGGCGGTGATGAACTTTGCCTTCATGGGCGGCTCGATGGGCTCAGTGGTGGGGGAGAAGATTGCCCGGCTGGCCCGGCGATCGGTGGAGAAGAAGATTCCGCTGGTCATCGTCTCGACCTCCGGCGGGGCCCGCATGCAGGAGGGTGTTCTCGCCTTGATGCAGATGGCCAAGACCTCAGCCGTCATCGCCCAGCTCAACCGCGACTGTATCCCCTACATCTCGATCCTGACCGACCCCACCACCGGCGGTGTGTCCGCGTCGTTTGCCATGCAGGGAGACGTGGTGCTCGCCGAACCTGGCGCCCTGATCGGCTTTGCCGGACAGCGGGTGATCAAGCAGACAATCGGCCAGGATCTGCCGGATGGATTTCAGACCGCCGAATTTCTCCTGGAGCACGGCCAGGTGGATGACGTGGTCCCGCGTGCCTCGCTGCGCGACACGACCGCCCGACTCGTGCGCCACATGCAGGGGCAGCGGCCCCATGTCGAGATGGCCGAGCTGAGCTGAGGTCGAGCGAATTAGCGGTTTCGACGCCCCACCCACGGCCTCATCGGGTGGGGCGTCGTCGTTCCCCCACGCACTCTCTCGCGAGCACTTGATGTCGCTGACCTACGCCCAGTCGTTGGAGTTCCTCTTCCCCCGGACTACGACGATCAAGTTCGGGCTGACGACGACGCGTGCGCTGCTCAAGACCCTCGGCAACCCGCACGAGGTCATGCCATCGGTGCATATCGGCGGCACCAACGGCAAGGGAAGCGTCTCGACCCTGGTGGCGGCGGCGCTCAGAGAGGCCGGCTGGCGGGTGGGGCTGTACACCTCACCCCATCTGATCTCGTTCCGCGAGCGCATTCAGGTGGACGGTGTGCCCATCTCTGAAGAAGCGGTGGCGATGTGGACCTCCCTGGTTCTTTCGACCATCCTGGAGCACAAGGCGACCTTTTTCGAGGCCACGACCGCGCTCGCGTTCGCCGATTTTGCCGCCCGGGGCGTAGAGGTGGCGGTGGTGGAGGTGGGGCTGGGTGGGCGCCTCGACAGCACCAATGTGGTGCGGCCCCTGGCGAGCGGGGTGACCAAGATCGCGCGGGATCACATGAAGTATCTGGGTGACACCCTGGAGCTGATCGCCTGCGAGAAAGCCGGTATTGCCAAGGCCGGCGTGCCGTTCGTGATCGGCGAGACCGACCCTGAGCTGGTGGGGGTCCTGCGCCGCGAGGCCAGACGTGCGGTCCGGCGAACGGGCGGACGGGCGGACGGGCGGGCCGCAGCGGACATCCGGGTGCTGCCACCGGACTACGAGTGGCGTGGCCCGCTCAGCCTGGTGGGGCCGCATCAGCGGCGCAACGCGGCGGTGGCCCATGGCATTCTGATGGCTTTGCCCGTGCCCTACCGGCCCACGGCGGCCCAGATCGAGCGGGCCTTCGGCCTGGCCCGGGTCGCCGGGCGGCTCGACCAGAGAGGCCGCTGGCTCTTCGACGTGGCGCACAACCCGGATGGGATGCGGTCGCTGGTGAGAGCGCTGGGTTCCACCCAGCCGAAGCGGCCTCTACATGCGCTGGTATCGATTCTGGGCGACAAGGAGTGGCCCGAGATGCTGGTGCAGCTGGACCAGGTGATCGATCGTGGCGTGTTGACGATCGCCCCCACGGCGGCCGGACGGGGCTGGGACATCGAGTGGCTCCGCCGCTGGCTCAAGGACCCAAAGCGGCCGCCCGCGCACGCGGAATGGACGCTGATTCCAGAGTTCACCGAGGCGATCGATAAAGTACAGAAAGGCGCAGGGACGGTGCTCGTCACCGGGTCCTTCCATACGGTGGGAGACGTCATGTCTGTGCTGGGGATGGAGGTGTAATTCCTTCCCGCCCACGCCTTCTCCCCTTATACTCCCCCCATGAAAACCAAGGCCCTGCCGGGCTTTCGTGATTTTTACCCCGCCGATCTCGCCCTCCGTGCCCACATTTTCCGAACCTGGCGTACGGTGGCCACCCGATATGGGTTCGAGGAGTACGACGGACCTCCGCTGGAGCCGCTGGATCTCTACACCGCCAAGAGTGGGGACGAGATCGTCGGTCAGTTGTATAACTTCACCGATAAGGGGGATCGCCCGGTGGCGCTCCGGCCGGAGATGACGCCGACGCTCGCCCGCATGGTAGCGGCCCAGGCCGGCCAGCTCCGGAAGCCTATCCGATGGTTCTCCATCCCTCAGCTGTTTCGCTACGAGCGGCAGCAACGGGGGAGGCTTCGAGAGCACTTCCAGCTCAACTGCGACTTGATCGGGGAGCCGGGTCCCCTCGCCGACGCCGAGATCATTGCACTCGCGATCGACGTGATGCGGGCGTTTGGCTTGGGGCCCAACGACGTGAGGGTCAGACTCTCCGACCGGCGGGTGCTGACGTCGATCCTCGAGGGTCGAGGCGTGCCGGCGTCGGGAATGGGAAAGGCGTTCGAGTACATTGACAAGGTCGAACGCGTACGAAAAGCCCAGCTCGATAAATACGACTTCAAACCGGAAGTTTTTGCGCCAGCCACTATCGAAGACCTCTGGGAGGTTTCACAAATTCGAGGGTGGGACCAGCTAGACAAGGAGCTCGGCGAGCTGTCCAAGGTGGCTGATCCCTTGCGCGAAGCCTATCAAGCTCTAGTGGCGATGGGTCTGGGCGATTTCATCGAGATTGACCTCACGATCGTCCGAGGGCTGGCCTACTACACCGGAATCGTCTTCGAGCTGTTCGACGCGGGACGTACCCTGCGTGCCATCTGCGGTGGCGGACGCTACGATAACCTGCTCGACGCGCTCGGTGGCGTTCAGATGCCCGCGGTCGGATTTGGTATGGGTGACGTGGTACTGGGTGAGCTGCTCAAGGACAGGGGCCTGCTTCCGGCCGAGACCTCCAGTATCGACGTGTTTCTAGCCTTCATTACTCAAGAAGACCTGCCGCATGTCTTGGCCCTGGCCCACCAGCTTCGGGACGCCGGCCTCAGGGTCGAGTACGCCTTGAGCTCCCAGGTCGTGGGCAAGCAGCTTAAGCTGGCCGACTCGCGGAACGCACGCCTCGCGGTGGTGGTCGGGCCGGACGAACGGAAGCGTGACCAAATCATGGTTAAGGACTTACGCAGCGGGTCTCAGGAGTCGGTCTCTTTGCAATCGGTCGTGAACACCATCAAGGCCCGCATCAATGGCTGATACCAAGGCACTCACCACCCGCGCCGCCGACTTCAGCGCGTGGTACAACGAGATCATCGCCCGGGCCGAGCTCGCCGACTACAGCCCGGTCCGGGGGTGCATGGTCATCCGGCCCAACGGCTATGCCATCTGGGAGCAGATGCAGCGCGCCCTGGACCAGATGTTCAAGGACACCGGACACCAGAACGCCTATTTCCCGCTCTTCATCCCGCAAAGCTTCATGGCGCGAGAGGCGGAGCACGTCGAAGGGTTTGCCCCCGAGGTGGCCGTGGTGACCCACGGCGGCGGCAAGGAGCTGGAGGAGCCGCTGATCATCCGGCCGACCTCCGAGACGATCATATACGCGATGTATGCCAAGTGGATCCAGAGCTACCGGGATCTTCCGCTCCTGATCAACCAGTGGGCCAATGTGGTCCGCTGGGAGATGCGTACCCGACTCTTCCTGCGCACTACCGAATTCCTCTGGCAGGAGGGACATACCGCCCACGCCACTGAGGCCGAGGCGGAGGAGGAGGCGCGGCGGATGCTCGGGGTCTACCGGACGTTTATGGAAGAGTGGATGGCGATGCCGGTGCTCACCGGGCTCAAGACCGACAGCGAGCGATTCGCCGGTGCGCTTCGGACCTACAGCTGCGAAGCGTTGATGCAGGACAACAAGGCCCTGCAAGCCGGTACCAGTCACAATCTTGGCCAGAACTTTGCCCGGGCGTTCGAGGTGACCTTCCAGACCGCGGCCGGAGGACTGGACCACGTGTGGAACACCTCATGGGGCGTCTCCACCAGGTTGGTGGGCGCGCTGATCATGACCCACAGCGATGATCTCGGGTTGGTGTGTCCGCCGAGGCTGGCCCAGTACCAGGTGGTGATCGTTCCGATTTACAAGAACGACGAGGAACGCTCCACCGTGCTCGAGGCGTCGCAACGGGTGCGCCAACAGCTGGCGGCAGTCGGAATACGGGTGCACGTGGATTCCCGCGAGGGAATCAAGCCGGGCGCAAAATATTACGAGTGGGAGGGCCGCGGCGTCCCCCTCCGCCTGGAGGTGGGGCCGCGCGATGTAGCCTCGAAGTCGGTCATGCTGGCCCGGCGCACCGGCGGCAAGAAGGAGCCTCTGCCGATGGACGGGCTTCCGGCCAGGCTTACTGCCGTCATAGACCAGTTTCAGGCGGATCTGCTGGCCGCGGCGCTCGCCCGACGCGAGGCAGCGAGTCTGCGGGGAGCCACCAAGGATCAGTTCATCGCCAGGATGGAGAACGAGGGTGGCTTCGTCTACGGCGGTTTCTGTGGCCGGGGCGTTTGTGAAATGGAGATTAAAGAAAAAACCAAGGCCACGATTCGGGTCCTGCCCGACCCGGAATTCCGTTCACCCGTGGCGCCGACCCACTGCATGTGGTGCGGCCAGCCCAGCGTGGTCGAGGCCGTGTGGGCGAAGGCGTACTAGGCGTGGCAGCGGGGCAGCGGGACAGCGGGACAGTCTCGCCGACGGAACTCCTGTTTGCGGATGCTGGACTGGCTCGGCGAGGCGACGCGCTTTATTTGGGCGATGTGTCGCTCACTGAGATAGGGAAGCAGGTTGGTACACCGGCCTACGTCTACAACGCCGAGGCGATCCGCGGCCGCTATCGCTCGCTGGATGCGGCCCTGGGATCGCTGCCGCATCGGATCTGCTTTGCCGTCAAGGCCAACAGCAACCTCGCGATCCTCCGGCTCCTGAGAGAGCTGGGTGCGGGGGCGGACATCGTCTCCTCCGGTGAGCTGGCACGCGCACTGGCGGCAGGGTTCGCCCCCGAGCAGATCGTCTTCAGTGGGGTGGGGAAGACCGCTGAGGAGCTTCGCTCCGCCATTCGCACTGGGGTGGGGCACCTCAACGTCGAGTCCCGGGAAGAGCTGGAGCTGGTTGGCCGTGTTGCCGACGCGGAGGAGGCTCAGGTCCGAGTAGGCGTCCGGGTCAATCCCGATGTCACCACCGAGACCCACCCCTACATCTCCACCGGCAAGAGCGGAATCAAGTTCGGTGTGCCCACCGATCAGGTCCTCCCGGCCGCCGAGTATATCCTCGCCCATCCGCGGCTGGAGCTCACCACGCTGGCCATGCACCTGGGTAGCCAACTCTTCGACGCGGAGCCATTCCGCCAGGGAATCGGCCGCCTGATCGATCTGGTCGAGAAATTGCGACGAGCCGGTGTCGGCACTCTCCGCGTCCTCGATGTCGGCGGTGGTCTCGGCATCCGCTATTCCGATGAGCGGCCAGTGGATCCGACCGAGTTTGCCAAAGCGGTGGTGCCGCTGCTCGCCCCTACCGGCCTCACGATCTACCTGGAGCCGGGTCGATTTCTTGTGGGCAGCGCCGGTGTGCTCCTCACTCGGGTGCTCTATCGCAAGCACTCGGGTGGAAAAGAGTTTGTAGTCGTGGATGCCGGCATGAACGACCTCGTCCGGCCCAGCCACTACCAGGCATACCACGAGATCGTGGAGCTGGTGGAGCAGGAGCGGCCCTCTGCCCGGGTGGACGTCGTCGGGCCGGTGTGCGAGACCGGCGACTTCCTGGCGCTCGACCGAACCCTTCCCGGGCTCGAGGCGGGCGACGCGCTGGCGATTCTGGGCGCGGGCGCCTACGGCTTCGTCATGGCCTCCAACTACAACAGCCGCCCGCGGCCGCCGGAGGTCATCGTGGATGCTGGAAAGTGGTGGGTGGCGAGACCCCGGGAAACAGTCGAGGACCTGTATCGTTCCGAAAGGCTGTCACCCTGACCACAAACCATCACGACGGCATCCTGATCATCGACTTCGGCTCCCAATACACCCAGCTGATCGCCCGCCGGGTACGAGAGGCGCACGTGTACTGCGAGATCCACCCGCCCACCCGGACCGTGGACTGGATCCGGGACTGGAAGCCCAGGGGGATCATTCTGTCCGGTGGACCCAATTCGGTGTACGGCGAGAACGTGCCGACCGCCGACCCAAAGCTGCTTGACCTGAACACTCCAGTGCTCGGCCTCTGCTACGGCATGCAGCTGATGGCCCACCTGTCCGGGGGCAACGTCACCCGGGCCAGCCGCCGGGAGTACGGCCGCGCGAATGTGCGGGTCGAGGGGGGACGGTTGTTCCGTGGCTTCGGGGCCGGCGAGGAAACCCCGGTGTGGATGAGCCACGGCGACCACGTGGATGTGCCGCCGCCCGGCTACAAAGTGACCGCGTCGAGCAAGAACTCACCCATCGCGGCAATCGAACACACCAAGCGCGCCCTCTTCGGGGTGCAGTTCCATCCCGAGGTGGCCCACACGCCCCGGGGCGGTGAGATCCTCAACAACTTCCTCTTTGAGGTCTGTGGCTGCACGCCGGACTGGACACCGGGACACTTCGTCGAGAGCGAGGTCGCCCGGATCAGGGAGATGGTCGGGCCCAAGGCGCGCGTGATCTGCGGCCTCTCGGGCGGGGTGGACTCGTCAGTTGCTGCCGTCTTGGTCCATCGTGCGGTAGGCGACCGGCTCACCTGCATCTTTGTGGATCACGGTCTGCTGCGGCTGCACGAGCGCGAGCAGGTGGAACAGACCTTCCGCCGACACCTGGGGATTGACCTCCGGGTGGTGGACGCGCGCGCGCGTTTTCTGGAGCGGTTGGCCGGCATCAGCGACCCCGAGGAGAAACGCCGGCGAATCGGGCACACTTTCATCGACGTCTTCGAGGCCGAGGCGAAATCGGTAGGGAAGGACGTGGGATTCCTGGTGCAAGGCACCCTCTACCCCGATGTCATTGAGTCGCTTTCACCGATGGGGGGACCGTCCGTCACGATCAAGACCCACCACAACGTCGGCGGTTTGCCCGAACGGTTGCCGTTCAAGCTCCTCGAACCGCTCCGGGAGCTCTTCAAGGACGAGGTGCGTCAGGTCGGGCGCGAGCTCGGCCTCCCCGAGGAGATGGTGGGACGGCATCCCTTTCCTGGCCCCGGGCTCGCCATCCGCATTCTGGGCGACGTCACCCCCGAGAATCTCGAGATCCTGCGGCGGGCGGATCATATCTATACCGAGGAGATCAGGGCGGCAGGGCTGTACGACGACATCTGGCAGGCGTTCGCGGTGCTGCTCCCCATCCGCTCGGTCGGTGTGCAGGGCGACGGCCGCACCTATGATCAGGTGGTCGCCCTCCGGGCGGTCACCAGCCGGGACGGGATGACGGCCGACTGGTTCCCGTTTCCGCCCGACGTGTTGGCCCGGATGTCGGACCGCATTGCCAACGAGGTGGATGGAGTCAACCGGGTGGTGTACGATGTGAGCTCGAAGCCGCCGGCCACGATCGAGTGGGAGTGACTAAACCCCCTTCTCCTCCAGCAGACGAAAGAACTCGTCCGCCGACTTGACGCCCGCGAGACGATCGGGCACGTCCGGCTCCTTGGCGAATTGCGCGATCTTGCCCAGCACCGGCAGGTATTGATTGGAGATTTCCAGCGGTGGGGCCATGATGAGGAAAAAGCTGAACACCGGCTTCCCGTCGATCGCCTGAAAATCGGCTCCCTCAGGTTTGCGGCCAAAGGCGAGTCTCAGCCGGCTCACAACCAGGGACCGGCCGTGAGGAATCGCAATCCCGCGGCCTATTCCTGTGGAGCCGAGGTTTTCGCGGCGCTGCAGGATCCGAACTAGAATATTCGCCGAGCGCTCGTCGGTCCGCAGGAGACCGACCAGCTCATTCAGGATCTCGTCCTTCGAGCCGCCACGGAGCGACAGCGAGATAGCGTCGGGGCTGAGGAACTCCTTGAGTCGCATGGCTCGACAAGCTACATCAACCCCGCTTCCATTGCCACCTCTGTGGCGGCCAAGTATTTTATCCTCATGCAGTTGCCCTATCTATCAGCGCATCCATTCCCGCTCATCCTTGCCCCGATGGCGGGAGTGTCGGAAGCGCCCTTCCGCCAGATCTGCCGGCGCATGGGTGCGGATGTCGTGCTATCCGAGTTTCTCTCATCGGAGGCGATTCGGCGCCGTATCAAGACCACGCTGGAGGGTGCCGAGTTCGAGCCGGTCGAGCGTCCCATCGGAATCCAGATCTATGGCTCGGATCCGAACGCGATGGCGGAGGCAGCCGCCCTGATCACGGAGCACTACCAGCCCGAGTTCATCGACATCAACTTCGGCTGTCCGGTGAAGAAGGTGGTGCAGCGAAATGGCGGCTCGGGGTGCCTCCGTGACATGGACCTGGTGGACCGAATCATTCGGGCTGTCGTTGGGGCCACTCACCTGCCGGTGACGGTCAAGACCCGAAGCGGGTGGAGCGAGGACTCACGGGATCCGGTCACGATCGCCCTGCGAATGCAGGACGCCGGGGCCAAGGCGTTCACCCTGCACGCCCGGACCCGCACTCAGATGTTTGCCGGCAAGGCGAACTGGGACGAGATCGCGCGCGTGGTAGAGGCCCTGGACATTCCCGTCATCGGTAACGGTGACCTCGAGACCGCCGCCGACATCGTGCGCCTGCAGAAGCATACCGGGTGTGCCGGGGCCATGATCGGCCGGGGCGCCTTTGGCAACCCGTGGATGTTCCGGGACGGCCGCGCCCTGTTGAGTGGCACCGCCGTGCACCCTTCTCCCGACGCGGGCGAGCGCTTCACCGTGGCCCTGGACCACGCCCGGCTGGCTCTTCGTCTTCAGGGCGATACCCGGAAAACGGTGATGGAGTTCCGGAAGCACCTGGGCTGGTACACCCGGGGGCTTCACGGCTCGAGCGCGCTGCGGCAGCGCCTCTTCCAAATCGAATCGATCGCGGAGGCGGAGGCGATCTTTCTCGAGTATCTCGAGCCGGTTGCCCAGGTGGCGTGACAGCCGAGCAGCTCGAGGTTCTGCTCGCCGAGGTCGCCGCCGGACGCATTGCCCCCGGGGCAGCGCTCGACCGGCTCCGCCACCTTCCGTTCGAAGATCTGCAGTTTGCCCGGATCGATCATCACCGAGCGTTGCGCCAGGGCCATCCCGAGGTCGTGTTCTGCGAGGGGAAGACCCCGGACCAGGTCGTGGCCATCTGCGAGCGCCTGGAGGCCGCCAACGGCTCGTTTCTGGGCACCCGTGCCAACGAGGCGCTCGCCTCGCGCCTCAAGGCCCGCTTTCCGCGAATGGTCTGGAATTCCCTGGCTCGCACGGTGCACCTGCCACAAACCGAGGCGAAGCCTGTGCGTACCGGTACCATTCTCGTCGTCTCCGCCGGCACCAGCGACCTGCCTGTTGCGGAGGAGGCCGCGGTCGTGGCGGAGGCGTTCGGCCACCAGGTGGAGCGTTTGATCGACGTCGGCGTGGCGGGGATCCACCGCCTCCTGGCCGCGGCCGAGCAGATCCAGCACGCGCGAGTCGTGATCGTCGTCGCCGGCATGGAGGGTGCCCTGCCGAGCGTGGTCGGCGGCATGGTGAGCGTCCCGGTGATCGCGGTGCCGACCAGCATCGGGTATGGCGCGTCGTTCGGGGGACTGGCGGCGCTTCTCGGGATGCTGAATTCCTGCGCAGCGGGGGTGACGGTGGTCAACATCGATAACGGGTTTGGCGCCGCCGCCGCGGCCAGCCGGATCTGCCTGACATGACCATTCGCACTATCATCAACAGCAACGACCCGCCCTTCATATGGCTGGACGTGGTCAGTCCCTCGAAGGAAGAGCTGGCGAACGTCGCCCGGCAGTACGGGCTCCACTCCACCTCGGTCGAGGATTCGCTCGATCCGGAGCACCTCCCCAAGTACGAGCGGATCGGGAACATCACCTTCATCATCACCCGGGCTTTTGATGAAGCCGCGACGCGCGAGTGCTCTACGATTCAGGAGATGACCCGTAAGGTCGCCATCTTCTACAGT
>DATBSM010000028.1:0-9470 GCA_036559785.1 Gemmatimonadales bacterium | reverse complement strand
CCTTGGTTCGATCTGGGCAAAGATGGTCAGTGGCTCTCCCCGCTCCGGTGCGCAGGAGGTTGGCACCAGACCCCGCACCTCGATTGAGGCTCCTTCCTGGTCCAGGGTCCAGGATCCAGCCCGGCGGCCCTCGCCCCGCTCCGCGCACAGGCCCGCCACTCGTACCCGTCGACCCAGCAGGCTGTCCGTCGTGAGCGCCTCGCGTACGTGGACCAGCGGTGCCTGCTCGGCCCGAAGCGGTACCCGACGCACAGGGGTGTCGGATGTCCTTCGAGACGGGGACCCTCCGCCGTCGGCCGCTGCCGCGGGCCCGGGCGGCGGATCGGCAAGTGGGATGGCGCTTCCCGGACCGTGAGATGCACCGGTCCGGGGGCTGCAGCTGGCAATGGAGAGGAGGATGAAGGGGAGAAGATTTCGCATGGCGGGCTCCAGTCAGCGCGGCTAGGACACGCGCCGCGTCTTTCGTTTCATGAAGTCCATGAGAATGAACTGTCCGAGCGTCATGGTATTGGTGAAATACGCTTTGCCCCGGCAGATGGACGCCACCTGTTTGACGAATTCGACGAGGCTGCGATCGCGGGCCAGCATGAAGGTGTTGATCATGATGCCGCTGCGACGGCAGTTCGACACCTCGCGATACGTAGCCTGCAGAATCTGGGGGTCCAGTCCCATCGAGTTTACGTAGATCCGGCCGTCTGGCATGGTGAGGGCCGATGGTTTGCCGTCGGTGATCATGATGATCTGCCGCATGTCTTTCTTCTGCCCCAGCAACAGGCGCCGGGCCAGTTTGAGGCCCTCGGCGGTATTGGTGTGGTAGGGACCTACCTGGGCCGTGGCCAGAGCGCTCAGCGGAATCTCCTCGGCGGAATCATGAAAGAGAACGACCCGCAGGCTGTCGCCAGGAAACTGTGTGCGAATCAGGTGGGTCAGCGCCAGCGCCACCTTTTTCGCTGGAGTAAACCGGTCCTCGCCGTAGAGAATCATCGAGTGGGAGCAATCCAGCATCAGCACCGTCGCCGCCGAGGACCGATACTCGGACTGGTTCACCATCAGGTCGCCGTACTCGATGTTGAGCGGCACGCCCAACCCTTCCCGCGCGATCGCGTTGGTGAGGGTAGCCGGCACATCGAGGTTCAGCACGTCCCCGAACTCGTAGTGCTTGCTTACGCCTTCGGCCTCGACTCCGGTGGCGAGGTATGGCGTATCATGGGCCCCGAAGCTCGACTTGCCCACGCTGCCGAGCAGATTCTTGAGCGTCTTATAGCCGAGGAAATCGATGCCTTTCTCGGTCAGATTGAACTGCACCTGTTGAGCGGCCGAATGCGCCTGGCCTCCAGGGCCGAACATCGACTGGTAGCCCTGAGGGACTTGCGGAGCCTGGCTGATGTTCAGGTAGCCCTCCGCCATCAGGCGCTGAACGATCTTGTCGAGCAGATCGCTCAGCTCGCTCTCGATCTCCTGATCCCGCGCCTGGTCACCGGTGGACTCACCCCGCAGGACCTTCAGCATGTCAGGCGTCAGCTGGCCCGAATCCATGAGCGCCTGCAGAATGGCCTGACGCAGGGACTCCAACGAACGCTCGCCCTCTCCCGTGTCGTCGTGCCAGAAGGACGGCGAATTCCCCGCGAATCCCGATTGCAGCAGAAAATCGCTCAGCTGGTCGAGGAGCCCCTGCAGATTGACCTGATCGGCGAGCTCGGGGTGGTATTTGGAGTAGGTAGTGAAGCGCATCGAGAAGGTCTGGGGTCGAGGGTCTAGGGTCTAGGGTCTAAGTGTATTGATAACGTCTACCGGATCGCCGCACCATGGTCGACCCCCACCCTAGACTCTCGACCCTAGACTTTAGACCTTTCCGCCGTGCCGCCTTCCTCTACCCGCACCGTCTTCGCTGCCCTCAAGCACCGGAACTTCCGGCTTTTCCTGACCGGCCAGTTCATTTCCCTCTGTGGCACCTGGATGCAGACCATCGCCCAGGGGTGGCTGGTGCTGCACCTCACCAACTCGGCCTTTGCCGTCGGGCTGGTCACTGCCCTGGGATCGCTTCCGATCCTGCTGTTCACGTTGTATGGCGGAGTGATCGCGGATCGGGTGAACAAGCGGCGATTTATCATGGTGCTCCAGAGCCTGATGCTGCTGGAGGCCCTCACCCTGGGAGTGCTGACGGCTCTTGATCTGATTACGGTCGAGTGGGTGATGGGGCTCGCCGTGTTCTTTGGCTTGCTCACCGCGTTCGAGGTGCCGGCGCGACAGGCGTTCGTGGCCGAGATCGTGGATCGGGAAGACCTGATGAACGCGATCGCCCTGGGGTCGAGCGCATTCAACCTGGCCCGGGTAATCGGTCCCGCACTGGCCGGGGTGCTGATTGCCACCCTCGGCCTGGCGGCATGTTTCTTTGCCAATGCGGTGAGCTACCTGGCGGTCCTCGTGAGCCTGGTGCGGATGCAGGTCCCGGGTACAGGAGCGCCCAGCGTTACTCCCTTGTGGACCGCACTGGGGGAAGGGTTCGGCTATATCTTCGGCAGGCGCTGGCCACGGGCGCTGGTAATCATCGTCACGACATTCAGCATTTTCGGTTTTTCCTTCATGCCTCTCATGCCGGTGTTCGCTCGCGATGCGCTGGGACTCGACGCGAGCGGCTATGGTGCGATGGTCGCCTCCATCGGGCTTGGTGCTCTGGCGGCCGCATTTTTCATGGCGGCGTTCGGCGGCCGGGTGCGGCAATCACGGCTGGTGCTGGGTTCCTCGGTTCTTTTTGGGATGGTGCTCGTTGGCGCTTCAATGGCACCAAACCTCTGGTCCGCAGTAGTGCTGTTCACTCTCTGTGGCGGAGTCATGGCGCTCAGTGGGATCGCGGCCAATACCATGCTTCAGACCGAGGCACCCGACGAGCTGCGTGGCCGGGTGATGGGGTTCTACTCCTTCATGGTGCTGGGCCTGGCTCCTTTTGGATCGCTGCAGGCGGGCTGGGTGGCGGAGCATTATGGCGTACGGGTCGCCTATTCGCTGGGAGGACTGGTCTGCCTGGCTGTTGCTGCCGGCGTGGCCTGGTGGATGGGACGGGCTGTGCGGGCAAGGCGGGAAGGACGGGAAAGGCGGGTAGGACGGGAAGGATGGCAAGGTCGGGAAAGACGGGAAAGCCAACCAGAGCAGGACATGGCATCGACGGAGCGGCGCCAATGATCATCACGATATCGCGGCAGTACGGTGCGGGGGGCTCGGAGGTCGCCAGCCGGGTAGCGACCGCACTTGGCTGGCGGTTAGTCGACAACGAGCTGGTCGAGGAAGTCGCGGAGCGGGCAGGATTGCCGACTTCGGACGTGGCCGAGCGGGAGGAGCGGGTACCCAGCTTCGCCGAGCGACTGGCTCGCACGCTGGCCGCCTCCACGCCCGAGCTCTTCGCCGCGCCGGTACCCGGCGGCAGCGTGCCGAGATTGCAGGAAACGGACCTGGTGCGGATCACAGAAACGGTGGTGGCCGAGGTGGCCGCCAAGGGCCGGGCCGTGCTCGTGGGCCGGGCTGCGCCGGCCGTGCTGGCCCGGGACAGCAATAGTCTTCACGTGCAACTCGTGGCTCCCCGACCCTGGCGAATTCAGGCCGCCGCCGAGCGACTCGGCGTGGATCAGGCCAAGGCGGCCGAAATTCTGGATGACACCGACCGCACCCGGGCGAACTATCTTCGCCAGTACTATCGGCGCGATTGGTACGACCCGGTGAACTATCACATGGTACTGAATACAGGAGTGCTCGGGTTGGATGGAGCGACGGAGGTGATCGTGGGGGAGGCGAAACGACGGGGCTGGGTGGACTCAGGTCCTTTACCCAAATGAAATTCCGCCCTTTCCGTACCCCGGCTCCCTCCGCTCTGGCTTCGCCCGGGTATAGCCCAGCTCCTCGCTGCGGCTGATCCGCTTCTGGGCCGCAAGGCCTTCAAGCACCAGCTCGCACGCCGCTACCTGCCGGGGAGCGTCCTTGTTGGTGGCCAGACCGAATTCGGCCACTACGTCGAGCAGGCCGGGCACGACGCCGAAGCCCTTGAGACACAGATCGGACCGCTCGTCGCCTGAGACCTTGAGCGCGCCTCCCTGATCGAACCAGGCGACGATCTTTCCCAAGTCTGCCCCTCCCATGCGCTCCTCCATCACCCGTCCGGCCGCCCGCCGGATCAAGTCGCGGGCGATGGTGTCTCCTCCCTGGAGCTCGCCTTCGTACTCCAGCTCGAGCTTCCCGGTAATCGACGGCACTGCCGCGTAGACATCGCTCACCCGGGGCACCACCCGCTCTTCGCCGAGCGCCACTGTCCGCCGCTCGGCGTTGGAGACGGCGTTCTCGAGCGCGCTGATGGGCAGCCGCTGGCTCACCCCCGATCGCTTGTCCACCCGCTTGTCCTCCCGGGCTTCGAACGCCACTCGCTCGATCACCTCGAGCACGAAATCGGGGACGTCGACCGGTGGTCCGCCGCGCTCAGTCCAGGCCTCCTGGGTGGTGATCTCCATGCCGAGCTGCACGGTGCGGGGATAGTGGGTGATGACCTCGGATCCGATCCGGTCCTTCAACGGGGTGATGATCTTGCCTCGAGCGGTGTAGTCCTCGGGATTGGCGGTGAAAGCGAGGAGCACATCCAGCGGGAGGCGAACCGGATAGCCTTTGATCTGGACGTCGCCCTCCTGCATGATGTTGAAGAGGCCGACTTGCACCTTCCCACTCAGGTCCGGTAGCTCGTTGATGGCAAAGATGCCACGGTTGGCTCGAGGCAGGAGCCCGAAATGCATGGTGAGCTCATCGGAGAGCAGGTGACCGCCGCGGGCGGCCTTGATCGGGTCCACATCCCCGATGAGATCGGCGATGGTGACATCAGGGGTGGCAAGCTTCTCCACAAAGCGCTGATCCCGGTGCAGCCAGGCCAGCGGAGTGGCGTCGCCGCACTCGGCCAGTAGCTCCCGGGCATACTTCGAGATCGGCGCAAAGGGATCGTCGTTCACTTCGCTCCCGGCAACGATCGGGATGCGCTCGTCCAGGAAACCCGTGAGCTCCCGCAGGATCCGGCTCTTGGCCTGACCCCGAAGTCCCAACAGGATAAAGTGGTGTCGGGCGAGCAACGCGTTGACGATCTGAGGGAGAATGGTGTCCTCATAGCCGAGGATGCCGGGGAAGAGCGGCTGGCCCGAGCCGAGCCGGGCCAGGAGGTTGCCCCGAATCTCGTCCCGGACAGTGCGGCCTCTGAGGGGTTGCTCTGCCCAGCGGCTGCTCTTGAGTTCACCTAACGTGCGTGGTTCGATCATGGCTTGATTCGCTTCGAATGCGGGATCAGGGTGCTGGACTTAAACTATTGGGTAGCAATACGTTAGAGCGTAGCAGGCGGTGACCAACGCGTACGGTCGCTGGGGCTCTGCAATTTCGCTCACCTTGCACAAACGAAAACAGCAACGTACCTTCGCCCCACGTCTGCCCGGCGCGAACGGCTCAGACCCGAATTCCACCACCAACTGTCCCCTGATGGAGAGACGATGAAGACGATCCTGTTGATGACCGCGGTGCTCGTGCTTGCTGGCTGTGGTGAGAAGAAGGGAACCACGTCGGGCGCCGATACGTCCGGCATGGCTCCGACCATGGCTGACAGCTCAAGCATGACGCACTCCGATTCCACGATGACGCGGGACACGGCCAAGTAGGACGGCCAGGAGTCTCGCTGTCCGACGGGCCTCGAGCATTGCTCGGGGCTCGTTCGTTTTGGGCATCAGCCATCCAGGTCCTCGGGACCAAACGGTAGGGCGACCACGGTAGCTGGCTGCCCGCCAGCCACCAGCTCCTCGCCCACGCTGACCTCGCGGCGGATCAATCCCAGTCCGATGGCGCGATCGTCGAAGCTGAGCGTGGACCGGACGCTCCCGACTTCCCGCTCCCCTTTATTGATCGTCCGGCCATCGAGTGGATCGGGCCGTCGCCACCGCAGCCCGCGCAGCTCGCGGTTGGTGTGGCCCCTAAAGTGCAATCGCGCCACCGTCTCCTGTCCGGTGTAGCAGCCCTTGGTGTACGACACGCCCCCGATCTGATCGTACCGTACCTCCTGCGGCAGCGTCCGGTCGTCGATCTCGGCGCCCAAGGCCGGCCACCCGCAGAGGATCCGGGCGGCATGCAGATCGTTCTCCTCGCCGGGGAGCGCACCGGCCGACAGCAACCGGGAGCTCAGCGCCGCCACGGCCGGCTCGGCGCCCACCGCCAATGCCACGAACGGTGCGGCTTCGGGCGCGAGAGCCAGGGCGACGGGACTGACCTCGCCACCCACCGAAGCGACTCGCCCCGAGGACTCGGGCATGGCGACTCCTGATTTAGCCAGCGTCTGGAAACCGTGGGCACCAATCAGCCAGGCTACCCGGGCCTCACCGGTCAGGTCGGTCACCCGAGCCAGGCGGGGAGGGAGCTGCCGGCGGAAGAGATCGAGTGAGGCTTCGTGTCCCGAACGAGGAGCAATGAGAGTGATGGCGTCTGCCTGCCGGATGACCCAGTAGTCCACCACCAGAGCGCCCTTGGGAGTGAGCAGGGCGCCATAGACCAGGCTGTTATCGCCAGGCTTCACCAGATCGTTGGTGAGCAGACCCTGCAAGCAGGCCAAGGCCCCCGGACCCTGCACCCGGAAGACCGCCGGCTCGCTGGTCACCAATACCGCGCCGTGCCGCACCTCGGAGAGTCGATCTCGGTCGAGGGTCAGGTCGAATTCAGACATGAGCCCAGGGTAGCTCGGCTGCATCGTGGCCCACGAAATCCTGCCAGACCAGATCGGCATTGCTCAGCATGTCTTCGGGGTGCGAGGTGGCCAGTACCGCGCAACGAAGACCCGCGGCCCGGGCTGCGTTCAGTCCGGGTATCGAATCCTCCACCACCACGCAGCGTCTGGGTGCGAGTTCCAGCCTTTCCCGCGCCCGGTTGTAGCCCTGAGGATCGGGCTTACAGGCGGCCACGTCTTCCGCCGCGATGATCTCGGAAAAATGGGGCCGCAGTCCGGCCAACTGGAGCACCAGGTCGATCTCACTCCTGAGCGCCCCCGAGACGATAGCGAGCTGGAAGCCATCCAGCGCCGCGTTCTCGATGAAATCGGCCACGCCTGGAATCAGGCGCATCGAGCCGCGGATGGATCGCTCATACTCCGCATGCTTCCGGGCGATTGCCTCGCGGAGCGCGGGCTCGTCCTGTGGTCGTCCCATGCGCTCGAAGGTGAATCGGAAGCACTCACGGTCGTCGAAGCCGAGATACTCGCGATAATACGTGTCCCGGTCCAGGGCGTACCCGTATCCGGCCAGCGTGGCGATCAGTGCATCGCAATGCTGTGACTCATCGTCCACGATGACGCCATTGAAGTCGAACAGTATGCCGGAGGTCATGGAGAAGGTATAACCTCACCGCTCATGTCGTAGAACCCCGCCTCATCGTACGACAGATCCAGCAGCTCCACGGGATGGGCCACACCGATGGGCAGGCGGGCAGCCCGAAGGCCGGCTCCGATCTGCATCAGGCAGCCGGGGTTGCCGCTGACGATCAGGTCGGGCCGCGGCCTGGCGTCGGCCACGCTCGCGATCTTGCTGTCGAGCACCGCGCGAGCCATGGCCGGACGCAGCACGGAGTAGATCCCCGCGCTGCCGCAGCAGCGGTCTGAGCCAGGCAGGAGCCGAAGACGTAATCCGGGGACCGCCTCCAGCATGGCGAGCGGGGCCTGGTGGACACGCTGGGCATGCTGGAGGTGACAGGGTGCGTCGTACGCCACGTCCAGGCCGATCGGTGCGCCCGGCCTGGGGCCTCGCTCGGCCAGCAGCTCGGAAACGTCTCGGACCCGGGCCGCCACCATGGCGGCCGCGCTCGACCCCAGCAGGCGTCCGTAGTCCTTGAGCAGAGCTCCGCAACCCGCGCTGTTCACCACGATGAAATCCGCCTTCCCCTGCAGGGCCGCGACGTTCGCCGCCGCCAGGGCCCGAGCGCCATCCACGTCTCCCGCATGCTCGTGTAGCGCCCCGCAGCAGGCCTGGCCCTTCGCCTCAATGACCCGATAGCCGTTCACCGCCAGGGTTCGCTTGGTGGCTTCGTGCACGTGGCTGAAGAGCGCATTCATCACACAGCCACGGAACAGCAAGACGGACAGCGGGGCTGCGGGGCTGTGGGGCGGCAACAGCACACCGGAGCGGTCCGTGGGCCGAGCCGGGCTGCCCCGCTGCTCCGCTGCCCCCCCGTCCCGCTGACCCGCGCCCAGCCTCTTCTCAGCCTCCTCGGCCATCTCCGACGAGGATGCCAGCATACCCATCCCGAACCCGAGCCGCCCCTTCCCGGCCAGGAGGCTGGGGAGACCGGTGGACCGCAGCGTCCGGGCCAAGGCGAACAAGGGTCGCCAGATCTTTCCATACCGAAAGACGCCAAGGACCAGCCGCGTCACGGAAGAGAGACCCCGAGCGTGGTGGATCTGTTCCCGGGCGGCCTCCAGGCCGCGTCCATACCCCACGCCGGAGGGGCAGACCGGTTCGCATCCGCGGCAGCCGAGACATCCCTCGAGGTGTTCCAGCAACCCCGGATCGTGGGGACTCATCTCCCCCCGCTCCAGGGCGCGCATCAGCACGATACGACCTCGCGGGCTGTGCCCCTCATCTCCGGTGACCAGGTATGTCGGACAAGCCGGGAGGCAGAAGCCGCAGTGCACGCAGGGGTCCAGGGCGGAGTAACCGTTGCCCGCCTCTGCATTAAGCATTGTCCACGCCTTCCAATGCCACGCTCAGGCACTGCCCGGGGTCGAAAGTGTCGCGGAGCCGGCCGACGATCTGGCCAACGCCCTCCCGATAGGCACCGAAGTGCCCGATTGCCCGCCGGACGGCCCAAGGCGCGCGCTCGAGGGTCATGGGGATCTCGCGCGCCGCGGCGGCCCGGCGCAGCGCGCGGAGTTGCTCGAGCGGCGCATCACCCGTCCACCGGATCATTCCCAGGCCCGCGCCGGCCGATACCAGCCCCTCGTCGAGGTCATGGGACAGGAGGTCAATGGCTTCGTCGATGCCGTCGCCCAGCACGCCGAGCCGCAGCGTGATGGGTCCGCCAAGAATGCCACGCGCGGCCACGCTCCAGAACGCCGCGGTGCGATCGGCCGGGAGCGGCTGCCAAAGCTGACCGCCGACCGAGCCCAGCCGCCGCACGTCGGCCTGGACCGCGGCGTCGGTGCCGACGAAGCGGGCGGCAAGCACCCAGTCGGCCTCGGCGGCAAGCGCGGGTGAGATCAGCTCCAGGGCGCTGGGCAAGAGGTGGGCTGACATCAACTCGCGGGCCGCCGCCGTGAGCGCGTCGCGGGCGCCCCGCGCCACCAGGGTGACATCGGCCCGGGGCAGCGCGCGAAGGCGGAGATGGACGTCGGCGATAATTCCGAAACCGCCGAAGCCTCCCACTTGGAGCTTGGTGAGGTCGTAGCCGGCCACGTTCTTCACCACCCGGCCACCGGCGTTAACCAA
>DATBSM010000027.1:0-3313 GCA_036559785.1 Gemmatimonadales bacterium | reverse complement strand
TTTCCCACCCGAGCTGAAGCGAGAGGTGCTCGAACGAGTCGCAGCCCAGCCATGGCAGCGCTACCCCGAGTTTGCGCCGCCCGAGCTGCTGGCGCGCCTGGCGGCGCACTACGGATGGGTGGCCGAGGGGGTCCTGGTTGGCAACGGCTCCAACGAGCTGATTCAGTCCACCCTCTCGGTTGTCCTCGGCGCCGGTGACCGCGTCGTGGCGGCGGCTCCCACGTTCTCGCTGTACCGGCTACTGACAGCCGTGCTCGGCGGCCGCTACGTGCCGGTGCTCCTGGGTGACGGATTCAACTTCGATGTTGATGGGCTGATCGAGGCGGCACGGCGAGAGAGTGCCCGGGTCATCGTGCTAAACTCCCCCAACAACCCCACCGGCTCGGCCCTCCCGGATGGCGCGATCGAGCGCATCCTGTCTCTTACTGAGGCCCTGGTGATCTGCGACGAGGCCTATCAGGATTTCGGAGGGCCCAGCGCCATTCCCCTGCTGGCACGCTCGTCGAGGCTCGTGGTCCTCAGGACGTTTTCCAAGGCACTGGGCCTGGCCGGGCTGCGGTTCGGTCTTGCGCTGGCTGACCCGGCTGTGGCGCGCGAGATTGCCAAGGGCAAGCTGCCGTACAATGTGAACCTCATGACCCTGGCCGCCGCACGGACCGCGCTCGATCACGCGCCGTTGCTGGCCGCACGGACCCGAGAGATTGTAGAGACCCGTGAGCGGTTCATTGCCCGGCTGCGCGAAATTCCGGGGCTTACCGCGTACCCCACGGCGGCCAACTTTGTCCTGATCCGGTCTCTGAGGCTCCCGGCCAAACAGCTCTGCCGCCGGCTGCTAGATGACTATGGGATCCTGATCCGCGACGTCTCCGACTCGGCGCAGCTGTCGAACTGCATTCGGATCTCCATCGGTACTGCGGAGGACATGGATGCGGTGATTCAGGCCTTCCAGGAGATCGTCTCGGGTCCAGGAGAGACGCAAGCCGCAGATTTACGCAGATAAACGCGGATAAACTCGTTGTAGGTTACTGCTTCAGTGCATCTGGGTTTGTATCAGCGTTAATCTGCGTTCATCTTGCCTCAAATAATCAGTCAGGAGCTTTGGCGTGTTCCGAGTAGGCGAGATCACCCGCAAAACCAAGGAAACCGATCTTCACGTCCGGGTGAACCTGGATGGGACCGGCCAGGCCAAGGTAAAGACCGGGATCGGCTTCTTCGACCACATGCTGGAGGCGCTCGCCCGCCACGGCTTGCTGGACCTTGCGGTCGAGGCGCGGGGCGATCTGCACGTGGACGGGCACCATACCGTGGAAGACACCGGCATCGTGCTCGGCCAGGCCATCGCCCAGGCGCTGGGTGATCGCGCGGGCATTCGCCGATATGCCGATGCGGTGGTGCCGCTCGACGAAGCGCTGGTGCGCTGTGTGGTGGACGTCTCCGGGCGGCCCTATCTCTCGTACCACATCGATATCCCGAAGTGGCAGATGCTGGGCGATTACGATGTCTTTCTCACCCCGGAGTTCTTCCGGGCGCTGGTGCTCAATGCGGGGCTGACGGTACACCTCGACCTGATCCGGGGGGACAACCCGCACCATATCGTCGAGTCGGCATTCAAGGCCTTCGCCCGGGCACTGGACGATGCGACGGCGCTGGATCCCCGGGTGACGGGAGTCCCGTCCACCAAAGGCACGCTATGATCGCGGTGCTCGATTATGGGGTGAACAACCTCGCCAGCGTCGTGCGCGCGCTCGGCGCCGGTGGCCATCAGGCCAGTCTCACAAGCGATCCGGATGAGGTCCGTCGAGCCGACCGGGTGCTGGTACCGGGGGTCGGTAACTTTGGGCAGGCATCGCGCACGCTGACCACCACAGGGCTCGGCGATGCCGTTCGGGACGTGGCCGGTGCCGGGCGCCCGGTCATGGGCATATGCCTTGGTCTCCAGCTGTTTTTCGAGATGAGCGAGGAGGCACCCGAGGCGCGAGGTCTGGGCCTGCTCCCCGGCCGGGTCCGCCGGTTCTCGAACGGCCTGCATGTTCCGCATGTCGGCTGGGCTCGGGTGGATCTGACCGAGTCCGGACGCAGCCATGCCCTGCTGGGCCCGGCCTTCGGCGACGCGGCGCAGTTCTTCTACCATGTCCACAGCTATTATCCCACCGAGTTACCCGAGCAGGCGGTATTGGGAACCGGCGATTATGGCGGGGTCTTTCCGACTCTGGTGGGGCGGGGGACCGTCATCGGGGCGCAGTTCCATCCCGAGAAATCCCAACAGGCGGGGATCGAGCTGCTGGCGGCATTCGCCCGGTGGAAGCCGTGACATCGGTTCGTGTCTCACTGGTGGATCTGTACGTCCTTCGGGGAGCGGAGGCGTCGCTGGAATGTCTGCTGCTGCGCCGTGCCGCCGGGGGCCGCTGCCCCGGCTCGTGGGAGGCGGTTCACGGGCACATCGAAGGTGGTGAGCGCCCCGCCGAGGCGGCAGCCCGTGAGCTGGAGGAGGAAACCGGCCTCGTAGCCGTTCGGCTCTACAACCTGAGCCGGGTCGAGTCGTTCTATCAGCACCGCGTTGACGAAGTCGCCCTGGTGCCGGTGTTTGCTGCCTTCGTGAGTCCGGGAGCTGCGGTGCGGCTGGGATCCGAGCACGACCAGTTCGAGTGGCTCACCCCGGCGGCGGCGCTGACCCGCTTTGCCTGGCCTCGGCAGCGGCGGGCGCTGGAAGACATTGTCGCAGTCTTTCGGAGCGGGGATGCCGGGGCGATCGATGACGTACTCCGGGTATGTTAGCCCGGCGAATCATTCCCTGCCTCGATGTGGCCCGCGGACGGGTGGTGAAAGGGGTGCATTTCCAGTCGCTTAGGGATGCCGGCGACCCGGTCGAGCAGGCCACGCGGTACGATGCCGACGGCGCCGACGAGCTGGTGTTCCTGGATATTTCCGCGAGTCCCGAGGATCGGCGGACGACCCTGGAGATGGTCAGCCGGGTGGCTGAGTCGATCTTCATCCCGTTCACCGTCGGGGGCGGGATTCGATCGGTTGCCGACGCCGGGGCCGCGCTCCGATCGGGCGCAGACAAGATCACGGTCAACACAGCGGCTGTGCGCGACCCTTCCCTCGTTTCCCGGCTGGCCGAGAGCTTCGGCAGCCAGTGCGTCGTCGCGGCGGTCGATGTGAAGCGGGTCGAGGGAAGGCTTACGGTGGTGGTCAACGGCGGCCGTGAGGCAACCGAGGTCGAGGCGGTGGAGTGGAGCCGCCGTCTGGAGGACCTGGGTGCGGGGGAGATCCTGCTCACGTCCATGGACCGGGACGGGACCGGGGCCGGGTA
>DATBSM010000026.1:0-16188 GCA_036559785.1 Gemmatimonadales bacterium | reverse complement strand
TCCGGTCCAGCGACGCCGGTCCAGGGGCTGGAGCTGCGCCACTGCGCTATCCCGGCGTTGCCACGGTCTGAGCGCCGCTCCCCAGCAGGTGGTTGCACCACTCGATCTCGATCTCGAGCCGCTCCATCTGCAGGGCCGCCTCCGCCACGCACTCCTCCAGCTCGCGGTCACCGGCCACGGCGTGCAGCGCGCTTACCAACTCCCTGAGCCCTTCCAGCTCGAAGGTGAGGAGCTGGCGGTAGCGGTGGGCGGCGGATTGCAGGGTTGGAGCCAGCCGCCGCAGCTCGGCCTTTCGGTCCAGCGTGTGCTCGATCGAGTGGCGTGCAGCATAGTCCTCGGCAGCGAGGCGCGGGCGACGCCGCTCCACCGCCGGGACCAGAAACGGCAGCCGGCGCCGATGGCGGGTCCTGAACCGGTCGAGAGACTCCAGGAAGCTGCGCAGGGTAAGCGCCACCGCTGGCCTCTGCTGTCGTGGATCGCGCTGAATGATGAGGGAGCCCGATAATAGCGCGGAAGCTCCCGCTAGCAAAGAGGCGTTCGCTTGACGGTCTTCCGGTGCGCTCCTAACATTCGCCTTCCCCTTTGTCTGATTTCCTGCCTGCGGTGCCCGGAGGTGGACACGATGACTGGTGTGCGCCGGCCGTGTTCGAAAGTGTAAAGGCCCGGCTGGAAAAGCTGTTTCGCGACCATTCCCGCTCCGACCCGCGGGCTTACCTGGCGGGCCTCCGAGAGGCTCTTCTGGAGGCCAAGGTGGGAGTCGGCGCCATGAAGAACGCGCTCGCTGCCACCGAGCGCGAGCTCTTGGCCGAGCGGCGCCAGCTGACCGATGCCGAGCGGAGAGGCCGGCTTGCGGTCGAGCTGCCCGATGCCGAGACGGCCGTGCTGGCCGAACGGTACGCGGTGAAGCATCGCGACCGGGTCGCCGTCCTGGAGCGGAAGCTCGTAGTACAGCGCGATGAGCTGGTGTTGGCGGAGCGTGAGGTGGAGGAGATGCTTATCCAGGTCCGAGCCGGCCGGCCAGGGCTGGGGGCGGAATCGATCGCGGCCGCCTGGCGGGATCTCGAATCCGCCGGTGGGGATCGGCCCGATCTGGCGCCGGAGGATGAGCGGCTTCGAGCCGAAGCCGACCGGAAGCTCAAGGAGCAGGCGGTGGAAGCCCAGCTGGCGTTCCTGAAGAAGAAGTTCGGGAAGCAGTAGAACCGTAAGCCGTGAGCGGTAAGCGGTGAGCGGGCGGTTATGAACCCACACAACCGGACTAATGAGAAACAGACCGAGCAACGGCCCTGCCTGCCCTCCGACCGGACGATGGGTCGTACCCCAAAGAATGCTTCGTGCGTCAATTCTCCTGTTTGTCCCGCTTACTTCTTACCGCTCACCGCTCTGGCTGTCGGCCCAATCCCCAACTGTCGCTCCATCCCACCTCCGGAAACTCGCCCACACCTATAGCATCGTCGCTTACGACTCGAGCACCGGCGATCTCGGAGTGGCGGTCCAGTCCAAGTTTCCCAACGTGGGAGGGATCGTGCCGTGGGGGCGGTCGGGCATCGGTGCGGTGGCGACCCAGAGTCTGTCGAATACCGACTATGGTGAGCGGGGGCTCGACCTCATGGCACAGGGCGCCACCGCGGAAGAGGCGCTACGCATCGTGATGCGGAGCGATACCATGCTGCAGGATCGGCAGGTTGGTATGGTGGATGCCCGGGGGAACGCGGCCAGCTTCACCGGAGATCGAACATTCGATTGGGCTGGAGGGCGTGTCGGGTCGGACGGGCGTGCCACGAGCTCTTCGCCGGTGCGCAAGGTACCCTCCGCGCCGGGGCGGGCAGGGGGTCTCAACGGCGGCAAGGGCGAGGTCATCGTGGGCCGGGGGTACGCCGCGCAGGCGAACATCATGGTGTCGGATCAGACGGTCAAGAACCTGGCGGAGACGTTCGAACGGACACCGGGCAGCCTGGCCGACCGATTGATGGCCGCGCTCAAGGCTGGGCAGGCCGGCGGCGGTGACAAACGCGGCATGCAGTCGGCTGCCCTGCTGGTGGTCCGTAAGAACGGCGGCTACCTGGGTGCCAATGATCGCTTCATCGACATCCGGGTCTACGACGCCAAGGATCCGATCGCCGAGCTGGAGCGGCTCCTGGCCTTGCACCGGCTGCACTTCTTTCCCAGCGAGCCGGGCGACTTGATCCCCATCGGACCGGCCCAGGTCGCCAGACTGGAGCCGATCCTGCTGAGCGAGCCGCGAGGCCAGCGGGAGAAGTGGCTCAAGCAGAAGCAGGGCAGCGCCACCCCGGCCTTCCTCCAGGCGCTACAGAATTTCATGTACTGGGAGAACTACGACGTGCGGGTGAGGATGGATGGGAAGATCGATCGGGTGGTCTTGGAAGACATTCTAGAAAAACGTAAGCGGTAGCACGTCTTTCCTTTCCCGCTCACGTTTCTGAGGAGTTACCCTTGGCAACAGTAACCCAGCCATCTCGCGCCCCGATATCCGCTGCCGGAGACCGCGCCTTTTTCGGCCACCCGCGCGGCCTTTCCACCCTCTTTTTCACCGAGATGTGGGAGCGCTTCAGCTACTACGGCATGCGGGCGCTCCTGATTCTCTTCATGACCGCGCCGGTCGCCGCGGGTGGGCTGGGCTTCGACACCGCCAAGGCGGGTCCGATCTACGCCCTGTACGTCAGCTCGGTCTATCTGCTCTCGGTGCCGGGTGGCTGGTTCGCGGATCGAGTGCTGGGTCTGCGGCGCACGGTGTTCGTGGGCGGCGTCATCATCATGACGGGGCACATCTGTCTGGCGGTGCCCTCGCTCACGACCTTCTATCTCGGATTGGTCCTGATCGCGACCGGGACCGGGCTCCTCAAGTCCAATGTCAGCGTGCTCGTCGGCAAGCTCTACACTCCGGACGACGTCCGGCGGGACGCGGGGTACTCGATCTACTATATGGGAATAAATACCGGCGCCCTGATCGCACCGATCTTCACCGGCTGGCTGGCCCAGGGGGATTCCTTCAAGCGGATTCTCGCCTCGGCCGGGATCGCGGTAGAGACATCCTGGCACTGGGGCTTCGGTGCGGCGGCAGTCGGAATGTTTCTCGGACTGGTGCAGTACACGCTGGGCGGGAAGCATCTCTCACCCGATGGGTTGTATGCCGTCCGGCCGAGCGATCCGGTGGCCGCCGCGAAGGTGGACCGGCAAGTGAGGTTAGTGGGCCTGGTTACTGGTGCCCTGATACTGGTCGCGGTGGTGTTGGTGCTGAGCGGGCTGGTGGGGCTCGATCCGGAAGCGATCTCCCGCAACTTCAAATATGTCTTGGTCGCCGTGACCGTCGGCTTCTTTGCCTGGCTGTTCCTCAGCGGTGAGTGGACCCCGGAGGAGCGACAGAGTCTGGTGGTGATCGCCGTCCTCTTTGCCGCCGCCGTCGTCTTCTGGATGGCCTACGAACAGGCCGGCTCGACCCTTAACCTCTTTGCCGATCGCAGCACCAACAACACGATCCTGGGGCATAGCTTCCCTGCCAGCTGGTACCAGTCGCTTCCGCCACTCTTCATCATCCTGTTCGCCCCGGTCTTCGCCTTCGTCTGGGTCCGTTTGGGCAACCGAAACCCGTCCAGTCCCGCCAAGTTCACCGTCGCTCTGATTTTTCTGGGGCTGGGTTTTGCCGTGATGATCGGCGCTGCGACGGCCGCGGCCGGCGGCGCGCGCGTCAGCCCGATGTGGCTGGTGGTGTCCTATCTCCTCCAGACGCTCGGCGAGCTGTGCCTGAGCCCGGTAGGCCTCAGCGCGATGAGCCGACTGGCCCCGGTCCGGATTGCGGGACTGGTGATGGGGGTGTGGTTCCTTGCCCTGTCGGTGGGAAATTACCTGGCCGGCATGGCGTCCAGCTTCTACGAGACCATGCCGTTGCCGACGCTGTTCACCATCGTCACCGCGACGGCCCTGATCACCGCCCTCGTGCTGGCGCTCCTGATCAAGCCCATCCAGAGGATGCTGAACAGGGTCTAAGAGAAGATACTCATCATCCCCGAATCGTTTCGTAGATGAGTACTTCCCCCACCTCATCATCCTCGTACGACCCTACCGGCCGCATGCCGACCTTCTCGGCCACGTGGACCGCCGGCGTGTTCCAGACCGGTGCCAGAGCCCGGACAATCTTGACCCCCGGCTGGGTGAAGGCCCACTCAACCATGGCCCGCACCGCCTCCGTCGCATAGCCGCTTCCCTCGCGCGACGGATACATCGCGTAGCCGATCAGAACCGATCCCGCCGGATCGGGCATGCCGCCGAATGCCACCGATCCCACTGCCTCCGCATTGTCCTGGCGCACTACGAGCCAGTTCCACCATTGCGCCTCTGCCGGATTCTTCCGCAGACGTTCCTGCACAACCGGGAGCGACTCGGCCATGTAGGGTGGCGGTCCGGCGGGACTGGCGAACTCCGCCCGCGTGAGCGAACGGAGGCGCGCCGCGTCCCCGTCGAGCAGGGCCTCCACGGCGTCGGCGGTGAGTGGAGTGAGCTGCAGGCGTTCGGTGTGCACCGCGATCTCGCTCATGGTTGCCGCGCTCCTGGATCAGCCGGGACAGTCTTGAAGATGTGAAAGAGGTACCAGAGAGACGGAACCAGCACGATCCCGCCCAGTGCGGTCGCAATAAGCAGCGCCCGTAGCGTGGGATGCGGGGCCGCGGTGCCTTCGATGGTGTAGGCAGGAGGAATCAGCAGGGGGTATTGGGCCAGCGCCCAGCCCCAGTAGATCAGCGATACCTGAAGCCCCGCGCCGAGCCGCGCCAACCGGAACCGCCGAAACCAGAGCGCCGCCAGCACGGCGATCGCGGTGACCCCGGTGGCAAGGTGCAACGGGAGAGCCCAGGGAGACGCCATCAGTCCGGCCGTTACCAGCGGCGCCTCATCCTTCGAAAGCAGCAGCACCAGCGCCGCCGCCAGGAAGACGGCAATGCCAGAGCCCAGCGCCCGGTGCCGGAAGTCCTCGCGCAGGTCGTGGTCGATGGTTTCCAGCGTGAGGAACACCGCAGCCAGGAAGGCAAAGAGGGCGAGGGCGAGCAGTCCGACGCTGAACGCAAAGGGCGTCAGCCAGGGCTCCACGTACTGCGTCACGAAACCGCCGGACGTCTCCCGCCCGACCCGGCCGGAGGCCACAGCGCCAATCGATACACCGAGCAGGACCGGCGTGATCACGCTGGCGCTGGAGAAGATGCGACCCCAGCGGTGCTGGGTCGCGTCGTGCTGGCTGTCATAAGTGCGGAAGGTGAATGCCGAGCCGCGCAGCACGATGCCGATGAGCATCAGGGTGAGCGGAATGTGCAGCACCGTGCCCAGCCGGGCCGCCACCGGCGGAAAACAGGTGAAGGCGAGCACAATCGCGAAGATCAGCCACACGTGGTTGGCTTCCCAGATCGGTCCCAGCGCGTGCGCGATGACTTCCCGCTGACGGTTGCGCCTGGGCCCCGACGCGAGCAGGTCCCAGACGCCGCCACCGAAATCGGCCCCGCCGAAGAGAACGTAAGCGTTGAGCGAGAGTGCCAGCAACGCCGCCATGATGTGCGGGAGGCCGAGCTCAGACACCGGGCATCCCCCGAGGCACGTAGGTCCGGCTCCACTCGGCCGGCGTCGGGCTCCGGATGATCTGGCGATAGAGCAGCCACACCACGATCACCCCGAGAAAACAGTAGAGCAGGCTAAACAACAGAAAGGGCACGATCAGTCCGGGCATCGGCGTCACCGCGTCGGCGGTGCGGAGCACGCCGTGGATGATCCAGGGTTGCCGGCCCACCTCGGTCACGGTCCACCCCGCCTCGATCGCAATGAATCCCATCGGTGCCCCCAGCGCGATGGCCTGTAGCAGGCGCCGGTTGGTGGCCAGATCCCTTCCTCGGAGCGCCGTCAAGCCGGCCCAGAGCGAGACCAATGCCAGGTAGGTCCCCAGAGCTACCATGATCTGAAAGGCCAGGTGCACGATCGGCACGTTGGGCCAGTCCCCGCGGGGGAAGGCGTTCAATCCTTTCACCACCGCCTTGGGATCGTGGAATGCCAGCAGGGAGAGCCCGTAGGGGATCTTGATGGCATAGCGGACTTCCCCCGCGTCCATGTCGGGCCAGCCTCCGACCGTCAGCGGCGCCCCCGACATGGTCTCGAAGTGCGCCTCCATGGCCGCAAGCTTGACTGGCTGCTGTGCTGCGACCTGCCGGGCGCTGATATCGCCTGAGAGCGGCTGGAGCAGCGCCGCGGGCGCTCCCACCATAAGTGCCACACCGAGCGCCCGGCGATGGAACGCGTTGAGAGGGTCGAAGAGCAACAGCAGGGCGTGGATCCCAGCGACCGCGAAGCCGGTGGCGGCGAATGCGGCCAGGGTCATGTGCAGAGTCTGCTGGAATGCGGCTGGGTTCAGCATGGCCGCGATCGGATCGACGTTGGTGACCTGGCCCCCGACGATCTCGAACCCGGCTGGCGAGTTCATCCAGGAGTTGGCGGTCACCACGAAGATCCCCGAGGCAACGCCGCTCAGCGCGACGGCGACGCCGGACCAGATGTGTGCCCGAGGAGAGATCCGGTCCCAACCGTAGAGATAGATCCCCAGGAAAATGGCCTCGGTGAAGAAGGCAAACCCTTCCAGGGAGAACGGCATCCCGATAATCCCGCCGGCGAACTTCATGAACTCGGGCCAGAGAAGGACGAGCTCGAAGGACAGCACGGTACCGGAGACCGCGCCCACCGCGAAAAGGATTGCCGTCCCCTTCGACCAGCGCTTGGCGAGTTCCAGATAGATGCCGTCTCCGGTCTTCTGCCAGCGCCGCTCGGCGATGACCATGAGCACCGGCATCCCGATTCCGACCACCGCGAAAATGATATGGAAGGCCAGCGAGACGGCCATCTGGGAGCGCGCGGCGAGGAGGTCGGACATGGGAAGAAGGTATCGCCGAACGTCTCAAGTCGCACCGGGGATGGGTACTGCCTGAATCTTTTGGAATACCCCTCCAGTAGAGCCTCATAGGACCATCGCACGCCATCAATCTTTCAATCGCTGGAGGTTCCATGTCGCAACGGTCGTATCGATCGCGCGCGGCGCTGGCCGGTGTCGTCCTGGCCTCGGTCGCGGGGTTCGGGTCGGCGGCAGGGCAGGGAGACGGCAAGATCCCCATCACCACGTCATCCGCCGAGGCAAAGCAGCAATACGTGAAGGGCCGGACCCTGGCCGAGAATCTCCGGGGCCATGACTCCCGCCAGTTCCTCACGCAGGCCGCGTCTAAAGATCCGAAGTTTGCCCTGGCTCATTACAGCCTGGCCCTGAGTGCGCCGACGGCCAAGGACTTCTTCGATCACCTGAAGCAGGCCGCCGCCCTGTCCGACAAGGCCTCTGAAGGCGAGCGGCTGATGATCCTCGGTCTGCAGGCCGGGGCCAACGCCGACACCAAGGCCCAGCGGGACTATTACGAGCGGCTGGCTGCGGCCTATCCCCGGGACGAGCGCGCCCACTTCCTGCTGGGCGGCGCGTACTTCGGGCAGCAGGACATGCCGAAGGCCATCCAGGAGTATCGCAAAGCGGTAGAGGTGGCGCCGGACTTCGCGCCGGCCTACAACCTTCTGGGTTACGCCGAGCGGCAGGTCGGGGCGTACGGTGAGGCCGAAGCCGCCTTCAAGAAGTACATCGAGCTGATACCCGGCGATCCCAACCCCTACGACTCCTATGCCGAGCTGTTGATGAAGATGGGCCGGTTCGATGAGTCGATTGCCATGTACCAGAAGGCACTGGCCACCGATGCCAACTTCGCTCCCTCACGCATCGGCATCGCCACGAACCTCATGCTGCAGGGCAAGCACGATGCGGCACGGGCAGAGACCTGGAAGTTGCAGCAGGCGGCGAGAAACGACGGCGAACGACGGGGTGCGCTGTTCACCGCGGCCGTGATCTATGCCGACGAGGGGAAATTCGAGCAGGCGGTGGGCGAGCTGAAGAAGGAGTACGCGGTCGCCGAAAAAATCAACGATCAGGCAGCCATGTCGGCGGATGTAGTGGCCATGGGCGATGTGCTGCTGGAAGCGGGCAAGCCGGATGAGGCACGGAAGCGGTACCTCCAGGCGGTGGAGCTGGTGCAGCAGTCCGACCTGTCGCCGGAGGTGAAGGAGAACACGCAGCTGGTGCACCATTACAACCTGGGACGGGTGGCGGCTCGCGCCGGTGACCTGCCGGGGGCCAAGCAGCACGCCACCGCCTACATGAAGGGTGTCACTGCCAAGAAGAACGATGCCCAGACCAAGCAGGCTTACGAGCTGATGGGGACCATCGCCCTGGAGGAGAAGAAGTTCGACCAGGCAATTACGGACTTGAGCAAGGGGAACCAGCAGGACGCATACAACCTGTACCGGATTGCCTGGGCGTATCAGGAGAAGGGAGATGCAGCCAGGGCGAACGAGCTGTTCCAGAAGGTGGCCAACCAGAATTCGCTCCCCGCCCTGAACTACTCGTTTGTGCGGGCGAAGGCGAAGAAGATGAAGGCCTGAGGGGTCGAGAGTCAGGAGTCAGGAGTCAGGAGGCTGTCCCCGACTCCTGACTCCAGGCCACCTCATCGCCCAGCCCTATTTCGCCGCCCTCCACTACCTCGGCGAATACTCCGCCGCCCCAGTCGAATCGGAGTGCTGCGCGAAGACCCTCGAGCGCCTCATCCATACGCTCGCACGGCCTCGTCTCACCCCAAATCCGAAGTCGGCAAGCTCCCACCCGGAGCACGCGATCGCGGCTCTCCGCCAGGCGGATCCCGCTGACCAGCAGGTTGGCCCGGCGAGCGGCGGGCGAGACGGAGGCGTCGAGCTGCTGCATCAATCCGTCCCAGACCTCTCGTTCGATGATGGTCACCTGACGGCGGCGGCCCTGATCGGCGTTGCCGACGAGACCTCTCCCGGCCACGAGTGTGCCGGCCGAAACAGAATCCATGGGTCCGCGGTGCGCGCGCTTGCTCCAGATTGCTTCGAGTGAACCGGCCAAGGTGCTCTTCCCAGTCAGCAATGACTCTCGTGCTGCAGATGTACCAATTTTGTACTCACCAATAAACGAAGGTTCTCAGCTCCGTGCGAGTGCAACACCTGTCACTCGCAATTAGCCGGGGAGTGCACTTCGCCGCAACGCGGTCGCGATGCATGCCTAATTCCGTATCGGGCAGTGCCGGCCGGCCTTTTGCTGGAAATCGTCAACTCTGCTGGTCACAACCGATAACTCGGGCGCCACGCCGTTTTGCGCACCTCGGGCACGTCGCTTGCGCTTCCCCCCACGAATCGCCTGACCCTCAAAGTCACAACCCTGTCTCCTCCGCACCGCCAGGAGGGAATACGCTCATGCAATCGACCCTAGGCAACGCCCAGACCGAGCAGTGGAGCTGGATGGTCACCCAATTGTGGGGATGGATCTGGTCCGGCATGTCCTGGATTCTGGATCTCCAGCACCTGGTGTTCGGCTACGTGCTCGGTGGTAGCTCTCCGGCGCTGACCGTCCTGAAGGCTACCCTGCTGCTGCTGCCGGCCTCGGTCCTCGTTGTCAGCCTGTGGGCGATGATGATTTCGCTCTACACCCTGCCGTTCCGCTCCGGACGGGGGCACTTCCTCACCGCGATCCTGATGTCATGGTGGGACGTGGGCCGGATGGCCTGGTTCTACTGGGCCGGCATGGGCCGCTTCCTCTTCGTGCTTGCCGGCTGGATCGGGAGCCTGGTCCGGGCATTCGCACGGTTGACCTGGAACGCCATCAAGGGCGCGCTGAACTCGCCCTTCGCGGTCCTCGATTGGACGTCCCGCCGGTACTTCCAGCCGGGTGTGCCATGGCTGGCGTTCCTGTTGTTGCTGCTGTGGTCGGCGATCGAGGCCACCATCTTCACGTTTACACTGCGTCCGACCATGAACGAGCTGCTGGCCGACCTCACTGGGGCCGAGCCGAACCCGGTCATACTGTCGGCACTGCTGTACGTCTTCCTGTTCTTTCTGGTGGGCGGAAGCTTCGCCTGCGTCCAGGCGCTGAACGACGCCATAAAAAGCAAGCATTACGGTACCATCATCTCCATGGTGCTCATCGAAGCCGTGGTAGCAATGTTCGAGGTCCTGTTCCTCTATCGGGAGCTGGTTGACGCCATTACGCCGTGGATGGCCCAGCAGGGGTTCAACCTGGGTATCGGGGGCACGCTGGCTCTGGCGTTCGCCGGCTGGCTCGGTGTCCGCGGCATGACCTGGTTCCTCTTCGGGCGGTACGGCACGCCGGCGCTCATCGCCGTGCTGGCTCGCGAGACAATCAGCCGCGAGGGCGCCAACGTCGACATTTCCCCGCCACGGCAGCCCGAGTTCTGGAAGGCCCCGATCACGGCACTCAAGGCCGAGGTCGAATGGTTCAAGAAGGAAGGGCGCGAGATGTTCGAGCTGCTCACCCTGCCGGTGCTTCAGCTACTGGCCGCCGGGTTCAACTTCTGCCTCGTGCTGCTGCTCGGACGGCCGCTCTTCACCTTACCGTTCCGCTCACTGGATGAGGTGCTGGCCGCCACGCCCCTCAGCATGGAGCGAAAGCCGGTTGCCCGCGGGCCCGTCCCGCAGGTGGCCGCATGAAGCGCGTGCTAGGAGTAGCAGCAGTCGCCGCGCTCGTACTCGGGTGCACTCCTCCGGAGAAGGGGAAGAACGCGCCCACGCCGCGATCGACCATGATCATCGGCCTGGATGTGTCCGGGTCGTTCAGGAGTGGCGGCAACTTCAACGACGCTGTCGAGTTCGCCTCTCTCTATATCTACGCCCACATGAAGGGCTTCCATGATCTCCGCCGGCCCACCGACGTGTTCGTCGGGACCATGGGTGGTCAGAAGAGCGGCGAGGCCAAGACGTTCCATCCGATCCAGGACCTGAGCGGGAAGTCGCCGGCTCAGATCCAGGCAAGTCTCCGGGCCTGGTTTCCCGAGACCGATCCAATCACAGACTACAACGCCTTCTTCGAGCGCATTGCCGTGCACGTGCAGCGGCAGAACCTGACCCTGGCGCCACTCAGCATCGTCATGTTCTCGGATGGCGTCCCCGACATTCCTGGGGCCAGAGGAGACGACCTCTACCGGCGAATCAACCTTACGCCGCTGGAGTATCTCTCCAGGAGCGTGACGGTGCGGCTGCTCTACGCCTCGCCCAAGGTGGCCCAGCGGTGGGAAAAGCACGTCCCGAGGAAGCGGGTCCGGCTCTGGACTCAGGATGCGGATGTGATGCAGGGCTGGCGCCGGCATGTGGTGGCCTCGGCGCAGATGGAGCGGCAGGACTCACTCTGGTCCTGGATGAGGAACGTGGTTGACTTCCGCGTGAGACGCGGGAAGGTGATGTAGGCTAGAACGGTGAGCGGTAAGCGGTGAGCGGGAAAGACTGAACGGTGAACGGTGAAAGGGAACCACCCCTTTCACCGTTTGCTTTTTATCAAAGCTCGTACCCTGGGCTGCAAGGCGTGTCACAGGTCAACGGTACCGCTTACCGCTTACGCTGTCGTTTTCCCGCTCACGTTTCACTCGTTTTCGAGCGTAAACCCGATCTTGAGCGTCACCTGCCAGTGCATCACCCGCCCGCCCTCGATGTGCCCCCGCGTCTCCAGCACCTCGAACCACCGCAGATTGCGCAGCGACTCGGAGGCCTTGGCCACGGCCTTCTGGACCGCGTCTTCTACACCCTGTGAGGATGACCCGACCAGCTCGATGGTCTTGTAGATGTGGTCCGACATCGTACACCCCGTGGAGTAAAAGGCCTACACCGATCCGGATTCGCCTAACATACCATGAGATGTGCGGGGGAGGGAGCTCGGTTATGCACCTGGTGCACGCCTGCCGGCGCCAGCAGGCGCTACGGTAGCGCCGAGTCATTGTGCCGTGCTCGTCCCGTGCGCAGCTGGTAGGGCTCAACCCGCTGGTATTGAGGTCCCCCTTCGAAACGGACAAAGCGGTACACCGAATCCGAATCGAGCCCGAGCCTCCGATCCACGACGAGCTCGATGTCGTTACCAAATTTGCCGCTATTGATCTCGTGCAGAACGCGCGCCTCACCCGTCAGACGCGAGCCGTAGTTGTAGTCGTAGTCGTCGAGGTAGACCAGACACGCGCTTGGGATGAACGGCAGCAGGCGCTCCATCACCGTTCTGGTCGAGCTGTAGTAGTCGCAGTCGATCCAGACCAGAATCGGAAGCTGTTCCCGGAACGTTTCCAGAACCTCTGGGGTAAGCACGTCCTCGAAGTAGCCCCGGTGGATCGCGTAGTGGTTGTACCTGCTGCGGCAGTATCGCTCCAACTCCTCGTAGTTCCCCGGAAACTGACCCGCGGCGAAGACCGCGTCCTCCGTGACCAGGTTTTCATCCCGGCGGTCCGCGGGTGGCGGGAGACCGGCGAACGAATCGAAGGCATGGACCGTTACCCTGTCGGCCAGGCCCATGTATTCAGCCGCGTACAGCATCTTGGTGAATGCGTATCCCCGATGGGTGCCGAACTCCAGAATGCTGAGTTTCCCCTGGTACGCCCTGGCCTCCGCCAGCACCGAGTAGATCACGTCGATGCGATAGAAACCGGTGAGCAACTGCCGCAGGGCAGCTCGAGGCTTGGCGATCATCCCCCGGTAGAAGGCGGTCTTGAGCCGATCGCCGGGGAGCAAGCTACCGGCGGCCCGAAGCAGACCCAGCAGGCGTGAGCGTTGACCCATGTGACTTCGATCCGTCAGCCTGTCAGTGGCGGCGGATGGTGAATCCCGGCCGAAACATGAAGGCGCCATTGTTGTCCACGCTCAGACCCAGCGATAGACGAAGCGTTGGCATCACATAACGGGCGATGCCAACTGACCCGACGATCTCGCCGGCAGGCGCTTCTGCGACGACGCCGCCCGGTGGCACCGATCCGGTGGGCTCGCCAGTCGAAGACGATGCGGTGTTGCCGAGAATCTCGCCGAAGAGCTCGTTGCTCTGGCCCAATCTCATCTGTGTGGCCAGGGCAAAGTTGAAGATGTTCTTGAGCTGGGCCCCAGCCGGACGTCCCACGACAGTGTAGCCCACATTGGCGTGGGTATCAAATCGGCCCATTCTCTTGCTGGCGATGAGGTACCCGGCAATGTCCGTCTTTCCGGTTCCGATCAGGCTGTCCCTGGCGGTCGGCAGCTTGACCTCCCCGGCAAGCGCTAGGGCTGGTGTTCCCCCGCTCTCGCGCCGCGCCAGGTAGGTAAGCGTCACCTCCATATCGCCCATTCCAGTCGCTTGGGCGCCCACATTCGGTCGAATCGCTGTGTAGGCGACCGGCTCCACCAGCACCTCGAGCCGGTCGGTAAAGCCGTACTCCAGTGCGAAGGGGAGTGCTGTTTCGTTGCCTTCGGACGAGGTCTGATACTCGAAATTGGTTCCCACCTCCAGCCCACCTCGCCCCAGCGGTCGTGCGGTTTCGGTCTCGAGGATCTGCGCGGTGCAGACCAAAGGCACCATAAGCCCTACGGAAGCGATGGCCCCTGACACGAGCGCGCGCCTCCGGTGGGTCATCATTCTTTCTCCCCTGTCTGGCCGCCCTCAGGCGGGTGTACCGATAGCCTTGCGTTGTTCTCGATCTGCGCCCGCTGGGCCGGATCGCTGGGGTCGAGCGCCACTCCATTGGACACGAACCAGTCACGGACCGGCAGGGTTATCGTCACGCTGACCGGTGCCGGCGCCGCGCTCGCGCCGACCTCCACTGGAGGGTTGAGTGTCTCACGGAACTCACCGAGCAGCGTGAGCGGAAGGGTAAAGGCGACGCTATTGAAGGTGCCTGCGATCTCCACGGTGGCCCCGGCCGGCCAGCCCGGCGCCGCCGCCGTAACCCCGGCGTCGGGTGTCCTGAGCTCGATCTCCGCTGCGGAATAGACGCCCGCGGAGACCTGTTCGGTCGCAATCGACACCGGCGTTCCATCGGTTGGAACACTGATGAGCTGAGGCTGATCCGAGCCGCTGTCTTCCCCCTGGCAGTCGACGCAGCCGAACTGGTCACCGCTGCCCAGTGCCGCCGGCCCGACGACCAGCCGAAAGGAGGTAACGCCCACGCCGGGAGCTGTGGTCGCCGATGCTACCGTAGTACGGGCCGCCGAGACTTGAAAATGCACCGGGCCTGTGGCTTTCGGACCGGCGTTTTCGCCGCACCCCGCCGCCCCGGCAAGGACAATCAGACAGGGAACGATTGACCCGACGTACCTGGCTCTCATGGCAATTTCCTTCCTGCCTGTGAGAGAGGGAGGTGGTAACTTCCCGCACCGTCCGCCTTCGCCTGGGTATGAATGGTGGTGCCGCGCCTGGAGAAGACCTCCTGGTCGGCGACACGGATGGATGCGTCCGTCACACTCAACGGCAGGGTGACTCGGTAACTGGCGCGGCCTCCCCGGTTCTTAACGGTGACCTTCCCCCGTCGAACCGAGTAGCCCAATGGTGAGGACGCCGAGATAGAGAACTTCGGTTCTGTGCTCAAGACGATCACGATCTCTCCCTCACCTTGCCACTCCTGGAATGCGACCTCGAGCCGGGCGGGCGCATCGAAGGCCACGCCGCTCGAGGTGGGCGCGCCTGTGCTGGCCTGAGCCGCAGGCGCTATGGAGGTGGGGGAGGGATCAGGGCGCAGAAAGTCGCCCACCCGGCCAAGCAGGCCTGCGCGCACCGTAGCGCCCGCAGCTGTGGCCAGACAGAGGGCGATCGTTGCCGCGGCGAGCATCCTTCGGCGGGCGCTTGTTCGCGCTGCGCGATGTAGCGTTTCGGCCGCGTTCCGGGCCGGCGCGGGGCCACCCAGTTGCTCCAGCAGTCCGGTAACACTGTCCCGCTGATGGCGTAGTGTTGCCAGGGTTGTTTGGCACTCGGCGCAGTAGCTCAGATGCGAATCGAGATCCGTCTGGAGTGCCGGGTCAGCTTCCCGGTCCAGAACTTCCCGCCACGCGCCTTCAGTCGGATGCATGGGTCTGCTCCCGGTAGATCTTCGACAACGCCGCTGTGGCCCGAACCAGGAGGGTGCCCACGCTTGCGGGTGCAATCCCCAGCGCCTCCGCGATCTCCCGGTAGGAAAAGCCCTCGTGTCGCAGAATCAGGAGGCGTTGGTCCCGGAGCCGGAGCTCGCCCAGCGCTCGGCGAATGGTCGCCTCCCGCTCTCCTGTCAGCAGGCGTGCGTCGGTGGCGGGTGCGCCCTCGGACCGGTCTTCGGCAACGAGCCAACGGGCCAGCAGCTTCTCCCTGCGCCGGGTGGTCCGGTATTCGTCGCGCACAATGTTGTTGGCCACCGAGATGAGCCACGCAGAGGGATCGTCCGGCATCGAGCCCCGCGCGTGCAGACGCAGGAAGCTTTCCTGAGCTACGTCGTCCGCCAACGTGGGATCGCCGGACATCCGGCTCAGGTAGCGGTAGAGCATGGGAAACCGCTCCCGAAACAGGTTCGCGAAGGCTTGATCGAACGAGATTTCCAAGGTAGATGGCTGCAAGGTTCGGGCGAGTGGCGCACTCGTGATCTCACTGGACAACAAGGCTCGGGCTCCTATTGCAACGGGTGCTGACAACTAGGAGCGTGCGAGCATCGTTGTTTGTGACGTCAGAAGTGCCAGCCCACTTGCATGCCCAGGGAACGAGGGGAGAAAAGCAGGGCTCTGGCGGTCTCCGAACCGGTGGCTGCCACGTAGCCCAGAGGGTTCCGCCGATTGAAGAGGTTGGTGATGGTGAGAGTGGTCGTAAGCAGACCGTCCTTGGCACCGGCAATGCGCCAGTATCGGGTCAGGCCGAGGTCGGTGCGGAAGTAAGTGGATAAGCGGGCGCCGTTCAGCTGACCGAGTATCTGATCCGGGCTCCCGGCAATTTCACCGCTCCCACCCCATCCGCCGGGCGACTGCCACTCAAGTGGACTCCCGACTACGCTGGTGGCCCCTCCGCTGGCCAGGGTACTTGTCAGGCGCACCAACGCGAGCTCTCCCATTCGGCGTACGACACCGACGGCCAGCCAGCGGCTGCGCAAGGCCCCCGTGGAATACTCCAACGAGCTGGTCGACCGTTCAGATCTGGCCAGTCCGAGGTTGGCTCGAACCTCGAGCGGCCCACTCCGATAACGACTATCGAGCGCGATCCCGCCGGCCTGCCCGGAGCCGATCGGAGGCATACCAGGGGAGAAAGGGGTCGCGGTGGTCGCCGGTGGCACCAGCAGACCGGTGAACCGACGGAGG
>DATBSM010000025.1:0-4113 GCA_036559785.1 Gemmatimonadales bacterium | reverse complement strand
GATGATCCTCGATCTCTCCCAGGGCGTGAACGGCGGCCAGGCGAACCCGAGCCTCCCGATCGCGCACCAGCGGCGCGAGGCGATCGGTGGACCGGATATCCTCGATCTCTCCCAATGCGGCCGCGGCAGTGGCGCGGGTGTCCGGATCATCGGCGCGGAGCAGGTCACCCAGCGGCTTGACTGCGCGGGCGTCTTCCAGCTCGCCGAGGGCATACGCAGCCATTCTGGCGACCGGCGGCTCCTTGTCGTGCAGCGCGCGCACAAGATCGTGGAACGCGCCCGGGTCTTCCGCATTCGCAAGACCGAGGGCAGCGGCTTCACGAACCCGTCCGTCGCCGGCCCTTAGCGCGGTGCGTAGTTGGGCAACCGTCTCCGGTTCTCCGCCCCGCCCCAGCATCCGCGCGGATGCGCGACGGACACAGGCATGCGGGCTGCCTAGCGCCTCGACCAGGAGCGCCACGGCCGCCGGATCCCCCACCGGGCGACCAAGTGTCTCACGCTGGGCCTCCAGGGTCTCCTCCTCTTTCAGGTTGCCGGTGCGATACTCGTCATCCCCGTGGCCCCAGTTGTTCCCAATGCTGGCAACAGCGAGCTGGCAGACGAGGGGATCGCTTGCGGCCAGAGCCCGCACCAACGCGCCCACGGCCGCGGAATCGGGCCCGCGGTGGTCCGGCCTGACACCAGCCCACGGATCGGCATCGTCGTAGTCCTCGCCATGCTGCTGGGCCTGGGCCGGCGCCAAAACGCCGACAACAAGCAAAACGGCGAGCGCTGCCGAAGCGGGGTGAAACCGGCTGGCTATCATGATTCTCTCCGCGATCAGGCGTGGTCGAGCAGGCGTCGGGTGGGCTATCTCGACTTTGGATGGCTCTGGCGGGAAGAGGGTTGCAAGGCGGGACGTCGCATGATGCGACTCGACAGACGCCGCCACCCGGCGCATGTTGGGAACATAAGAGTCCTCCTCTTGCTGACTCTCTCCTACTCCGACCGAGCAGCCGAGGATGCATTAACTCAGCGGAACGTTCCCGGACTCACCTGGTAGACGATGTGCTGGGTGCCTACGTCGTCCTCGGGCGCCCAGAATCCCAGCTGCTCGGTCCACCGGGTGGTCTGGAGCCGCCGGCCGCGCAGGGTGAGAAAGCCGCCGGCCCGGGTGGTTACCACTCCCAGCTTCCTTAGATCGCCAAGTCCTCGGAGCAACACCGTAGCCCGCTGGTCCACGATCCGTCGAGCGGCGACCGGCCCGATGCCCGGCACCCGCACCAACTCTTCGTAGGAGGCCCGCTGCACCTCGAGCGGAAACTGTTCCGGGTGCGCCAGTGCCCAGGCGCTCTTCGGGTCGAGTGCGAGGGGAAGATTGCCATCCGGCGCGTATACGACCTCGTCTGGTGAAAAGCCGTAGCCATCCAGGAGGTGCGCCGCCTGGTAGAGGCGGTGCTCCCGCAGGGCAGGGGTGGCCCGCACGTTTTCCATGGGGGTGTCGCTGATGGGACGAAACGCGCTGAAATGGGGGTGATGGACGCCGCCAGCGGCCTTGAGCCGGCTGATAGTGCCGAGCAGGCTCTGGTCGGTGTCTGGCGTGGCGCCGACGACGAACTGCATGGTCATGCCGGAGGCCCCACCCGGATGGAGCGGGTCCACCGGCCGGCCGTGCGCCCGGGCCTCTCGCTCCCGAACGACCATCGAACGCACCCGCTCGAAATCGTGCAACGTGGTCGAGAAGCTTTTGTCAGGTGCGATCTGCGCCAGGCTCTTGCCGCAGGGGGCCTCGAAGTTGAGCGACACCCGGCTGGCGAGCGCCGTGAGTCGATCGATCTGGTCTGTTGCGGACCCGGCCACCAGCTTCACGTGGATGTACCCGCTGAAGTGGTGCCGCTCTCGCAGGAGCTCGAGCACCTGGATGAGATCGTCCATGACCTTTACTGGACGGCCTGGGATGCCGGTGGTGATGAACAGTCCCTGGCACCACCCTCGTTGATGCGCGCCGAGGAAGATGCGGACCAGCTCTTCCGGCTTGAGCAGGGTGCGTGGCATGGGCCGGTCTCGGCGCATGGGGCAGTAGTGGCAGTTGTAGCTGCAGGCATTGGTCATCAGAATGCGGAGCAGCGACATTCGCATGCCGGGGCCGGGCCGGAGGTACCGGATGTTGAGCGGCCGCAGCGCACCCACGTCCTTGGTGTGCCGGAGGCGAGGGGGCAGGCCTTCGCGGTCGTCGGCCGCGAGTGACATCAGGATCTCGAGCTTTTGTTCCAGGTCAGGATGACGCATCGTTAACGGATCCGGCGGAGGTCCTGTGATCCTACCCGAAGAAATACCGAAAGTCAAGACCGGCCCTTCAATGGCAACAAGGAAACGGCTATCCCCTAAGTATCCATCGGTCCGAAATTTCGTCGGCGGCCGGTTTGACGGTGGTGGGGTCAACTCAGTCGAGGTTGTCAACCCGGGCGACGGGAGCCTCCTGTCCCGGGTTCCGCTCTCCTCAGCGGCAGACGTGGACGCTGCGGTGGGCGCGGCCGCGGCCGCATTTCCGGCCTGGTCCGCCACTCCAATCAAAGAGCGGGTACAGGTCTTCTTCCGTTACCGTACCTTGCTGGAGCAGGCCCGGGATGAGCTTGCGGCGCTGATCGGTGAGGAGCACGGCAAGATCCGGAGCGAAGCAGAGGCGGAGATATCAAAAGCCATCGAGCTGACCGAGTTCGCCTGCTCGCTGCCGCAGATCGTGACCGGCGAAGTGCTGGAGGTGAGCCGGGGGGTCGAGTGTCGCACCGACCGGCACCCGGTTGGGGTTGTGGCCTCGATCGTCCCTTTCAACTTCCCCAGCATGGTCCCGCACTGGACCATCCCCAACGCGATCGCGCTGGGGAACTGCATGATCCTGAAGCCGTCCGAGCTGGTGCCGCTCAGCGCCGGCCGCATCGCCGAGCTGTTGGCCGAGGCCGGACTGCCGGCCGGCGTGTTCAATGTGGTGCACGGCGCGCAGGAAGTGGTGGAGGCCCTGTGCGACCACCCCGGTATCGCGGCGATCACCTTTGTTGGCTCTACCCGGGTGGCCAAAGCCGTGTACCGGCGCGCGACCGCGAACCTAAAGCGGGTGCTGGCGCTGGGCGGGGCCAAGAATCACCTGTTCGTCCTGCCCGATGCCAACCCCGAGATGAGCTCCAGCAACATCATCGCCTCGATGACCGGTTGCGCCGGCCAACGCTGCATGGCTGCGTCGGTGATGCTCGCGGTTGCGGAGACCGATCATATCGTGTCGTGTCTGGTCCAGCATGCCAGCGCGGTCGTTCCGGGTGAGAATCTGGGGCCGGTCATCTCGCTCGAGGCCAAGGAGCGGATCGAGCGCTACATTGGAGAGGCGGAGGCTGCTGGTGCCACGGTGTTGCTCGACGGCCGGAAGGCGACCGTGCCGGGGCGCGAAGGCGGGTACTGGGTCGGTCCCACGATCCTGGATCACGTACGGCCCGAGATGAAGGTCGCCCAGGAGGAAGTGTTCGGGCCGGTGCTGGCCATCGTTCGCGTCCCCGACGTGGACCAGGCTCTCGCGATCGAGAACGCCTCGCCCTACGGCAACGCGGCCGCCGTGTTTACCGAGAGCGGGGGTCTGGCGCGCCACATAACCGACCGCGCCAGCGCCGGCATGGTAGGCGTCAACGTCGGGGTGCCGGTTCCGAGGGAGCCTTTTTCCTTCGGCGGGTGGAACGAATCGAAGTTCGGCGTGGGCGACATCACCGGCCACGGCTCCATCGAGTTCTGGACCAAGGCCAAGAAGACCACCACGAAATGGAATCCCGAAGCGGGCACCAATTGGATGTCATAGCAAGCTTGTTCTTTCGTGTTTCCGTGACTGCGTTTCCGGGCTGACCAATGACCGACGTAATGACGCCTCCGCTCGTAATGCCGCCGTTTGAGTACACTCCGCGCCGGTACGAGGGCCCCTCACGCGAGGAAGTTCTCGCGCTGCGTCGGCGGCATATCAATCCCGCCGTCTTCACCCTGTACCGCAACCCGCTGATGATCGTCGAGGGGCGGATGCAGTATGTCTTCGACGAGAACGGCCGGCGATACCTCGATATGTTCGCCGGCATCGCGACGGTGTCGTGCGGGCATTGCCAT
>DATBSM010000024.1:0-11708 GCA_036559785.1 Gemmatimonadales bacterium | reverse complement strand
CGTACTCGAGGTAGAACTCGCCCTGGCCCAGGTACTGGTCGGTGTTCCAGCCGTGCACGTCGTCGTAGACCGCCATCCGCGGATACCACTGGGCGATCTCATACAGGCTTCCGTCCCGGCCCATCCGGTCAGCGCCATGCTCGGGAACATTGAAGGCGTATGCCAGGTCCAGTACCGTCACTCCGCCGGGAGGAAGGGGGCGCACCAGATCCAGATACATCATGGTGTCGTCCACCCGGCTTCGCAGCGGGGACGCCGCGGTGGCCGGCGAACAACCAAAGCCCGCTGTCGTCGTATCTGGCACAGGACGCCTCGCCCCTGCGCGGCGTCTGCCAGGTGGTCGCGCTGGTGGCACCCCACACTGGACCACGCGGTCGATCTCGAATCCCCCCTTGAAGCCCGCACCGCCAAACCGGCTCTCGGACGCGAACAACAGAGACCCGGTGCTGCCCGGACGGAACAGGTTCTGATCCAGCTGCATCCACACGAACCGGAGCGTGTCGGGAGAGTTGTTGGTGTAGCGGATCGTCGTGGTTCCGGTGATCCGCCGGCTGGCGGTATCGAGTGTGGCCCGGATGGCGTAGTCAGCCCGCTGCTGCCAGTAGTTTCGGCCCGGCGCACCATCGGCCCGCCGGATCCCGTCGGGAGGAGGGAGCAGGGGAGGGCTGAAGATTCCGGTGTCGGCCACCGGTGGCCGCAGCGTCGGCAAGGCCAGCGGCCGAGCGGGCTGGACCGGCTTGGGACCCGAGGAGTCCTGGGCGGCGAGCGGCGACACCACCAGGATAGCCAGCAACACTGCGTAACGCATGGAGTCCTTCATTCGCTAAAGCTTTGGGAGGGTCACCCCGGTCTGCTTCTGGTACTTGCCCTTCTTATCGCCATAGCTGACCTGGCAGATATCATCGTCGTCGGCCTCGAAGAAGAGTACCTGGCAGATACCCTCATTGGCGTAGATCTTGGCCGGCAGGGGGGTGGTATTGCTGATCTCCAGCGTCACATGGCCTTCCCACTCCGGCTCGAATGGGGTGACGTTGGTAATGATGCCGCACCGGGCGTAGGTGGACTTGCCCACGCAGATGGTGAGGACGTTGCGGGGAATCCGGAAGTACTCCACCGATCGGGCCAGGGCAAAGCTGTTGGGGGGCACGATGCAGACGTCGCCGTCGAACTCGACGAAGCTGCGGGCATCGAAATGCTTCGGGTCGACGATGACGGAAAGCACATTGGTGAAGATCCGGAACTCCGGTGCCACCCGCATATCATATCCGTAGGACGATACCCCGTACGAGATCGCCCCCTCGCGCACCTGCCCGTCCACAAAGGGTTCGATCATGCCGTGCTCACGGGCCATGCGGCGGATCCAGCGGTCGGACTTGATGGACATGGTCTCTGCGGGGCAGGGGGCAGCAGGGCGGCGGGGCAGAGTGCTCCGCAGCCGAATTTGGGCCGGAATATAGTTGGGGAGGAACGTGGTATCACCCACTACCTGCCCGCCGCCCCGCTGTCCAGCGGTCCCTCCCCGCTGGTTGAATCACATCCAGAACGCGGTTACTTTCGACAGGACAAGTGAAAAAATTCACTAAAGCGAGATGTTGACGCTCATGCTTCGACCGTATATCCCGCTCCTGCTACTGATTGGCTTCGTTATCGCCAACGCGATACTGATGCTGGGTCTGTCGCATGTCCTCTCCACCTACCGCCGGACCGCCACCAAAATCGCACCCTATGAGTCGGGCATGCCGGTGCTGGGCGATGCCAGGGAGCGGTTCTCGGTCAAGTTCTACCTGGTGGCCATGCTGTTCATCGTGTTCGACATCGAGACCGTGTTCATGATTCCCTGGGCGGTGGCCTTCAACCAGCTCAGCGCCATGTCGGGAGTCCTGATCATCGACATGTTCGTCTTTATCGTCATCCTTGCGGTGGGGTACGTCTACCTCTGGAAGCGTGGAGCATTACAATGGGATTGACCACCTCTCCGGCCGCGAGCCGGGACGACGAGGTCACCCAGGTTTCGGCCGTGTCGCCCAACTTTGTGACCACCCGGCTCGATTTCCTCACCAATTGGGCCCGCTCAAACTCGCTCTGGCCGATGCCGTTTGGCACCGCCTGTTGTGCCATCGAGTTCATGGCTACCGCGGCGAGCCGGTTCGACCTGGCCCGGTTCGGCATGGAGCGCATGAGCTTCTCGCCTCGCCAGGCCGATGTGCTGATCTGTGCCGGTCGGCTGCCGTTCAAGCTCGCGCCGGTGATCCGCCGCATCTGGGATCAGATGCCTCAGCCCAAGTGGTCGATCTCGATGGGGGCCTGCGCCTCGAGCGGCGGCATCTTCGACAACTATTCAATGGTGCAGGGCATCGATACGATCATTCCGGTGGATGTCTATGTGCCGGGCTGCCCCCCGCGGCCGGAGGGGCTGATGTACGGGATTCTCCTGCTGCAGAAGAAGATCAAGGGGGAGACGATTGCGGACGATAGCCTGCGCGACGAGAAGCTTGTCGGCCCATCCGGGCTTTTCCTGCGCCCGGAGCGGGTGGACGAGTTGAGCGAGCCCTTCGGAAACTCGGTTCAGCAAACCCGCTCCAGCTGATGCCTGTCCCGCTTTCCCCCTCAGTCCCCGCGCTCCGCTCCGAGTTCGGCGCCGCGATCGAGCGTCATCTGGTCTCCTCCGGCCAGACCATTGCCTACGTGAGCCGAGACCGGTCCCACGACGTCCTCGCCTGGCTCAGGGACACGCCGGGGGAGGAGTACAACTATCTCACGGACGTGACGGCGGTGGACTATCGCGATCCCGAGCGTGCGCTCGAGGTGGTCTATCAGCTGCGCTCGCTCGGCCGCAAGGCCGATCTCCGGATCAAGGTGGCGCTGGATAAGCGCGTCGCGCTGGAGGTCCGCTCGGTGTACGACCTCTGGCGCGGCGCGGACTGGCTGGAGCGCGAAGTATTCGACATGTTCGGCGTGACCTTCACCGGCCATCCCGACCTTCGCCGTATCCTCATGTGGGAGACCTATGCCGAAGGATTCCCCCTGCGGAAGGATTTTCCGCTGCGGGGGCACTTCAGCCGGGCGGAACAGACCCGGCAGGCGCTGGCGGCCAATCCCGAGGCGCACTATTCCCTGGAGGAGCTGTCCCTGGCCGATGCCTACGGTGAGCTGCCCATGGACATGCAGGAGCGGCTGGCGCGAGGCGAGCGGGGATTTCTGAGATGACACTGCGCACCGTAGAGATGGCACTGGCCACCCCGGGTGTGGATGCAGCCGGCTTCCCGACCCGGGTTCCGCTCGGCGTGGCCGGAGAAGAGCCGCACTATCGCGAGGACCTCGGCGCCGAGCGCATGCTGGTCAACATCGGGCCGCAGCACCCAGCCACCCACGGCGTCCTCCGACTGGTGCTGGAGCTGGAGGGGGAGACCGTCAAGCGATGTATCCCTCACATCGGCTACCTGCACTCAGGATTCGAGAAGCTGGGCGAATATCGGCACTACAACCAGATCATACCCTTGACCGATCGCACCGACTACCTGTCGCCCATGGCGAACAACGTCTGCCTGGCGCTCGCGGTCGAGGCGATGATGGGCGTGGAGCTTACCGAGCGCTGCAAGGTGCTCCGGGTCATCGCCTGCGAGATGAGCCGCATCATCTCTCATCTGGTCTGGCTCGGCACCACCGGCATCGATCTGGGTGCCTTTACGCCGTTCCTGTGGTCCTTTCAGGAGCGGGAGCGGATTTACAATCTGCAGGAGGCCTGGACCGGAGCCCGGCTCACCACCAGTCTCACCCGGGTCGGAGGAATGATGGCCGATATCCCGGACGGCTGGGAAACCGGTCTCCGCGACTTCACCAATACCTTCCCGAAGACGCTGCAGGAAGTGGACACCATGTTCACCCGCAACGCGATCTGGATCGGGCGGACCCAGGGGGTCGGGGCCCTGTCCGGGGAGGAGGCGATCAACTACTCACTGTCCGGTCCCATGCTCCGGGCCAGCGGCGTGGACTATGACGTCCGCAAGGATCGTCCCTACCTGGACTACGAGACTTACGATTTCGATGTCCCGGTCGGGGAGTACGGCGACATCTATGACCGCTATCGGGTCCGGCTGGAAGAGATGACCCAATCCAATCGGATCCTGGAACAGGCCCTCGACCGTCTGAGCCGGCTTCAGGGCGCCCCTATCAACGTCTCCGATCCTCGCGTGGTGCTCCCTCCCAAGTCGCGGGCGATGAGCGACATGGAGGCGATGATCTTCCATTTCAAGCAGGTGATGGAAGGGGTGAAGCCGCCCGCGGGCGAGGTATACATGGGAGTCGAGAATCCCAAGGGCGAGCTGGGCTACTACATGGTCTCCGATGGCACCAGCAAGCCGGTGCGCTGGAGGATCCGTCCCCCGTCATTCATCAACCTCGCGAGCCTGCCCACCATGTGCGAGGGCTCGCTCCTGTCGGATGTAATCGCCATCAACGCCAGCGTGGATATCGTCATGGGAGAGGTGGATCGATGAGTACGACAGCGGGGCCGCGGGGCAGCGGGGCAGGCGAGGGCGCGCACCGAGGTGTTAGGGAGCACGGCTCCGCTCATGGGGCCCCCGGCACCGAGACCGCACCCTACGAGCGTGTATTCCGGGGCGAGACCATGGCCCGTCTGGAGCAGCTCTTCACCAAGTATCCCACCAAGCAGGCCTGTCTGCTGCCCGCCCTCTGGATGGTGCAGGAAGCGCGGGGCTGGATCTCCGAGCCTGCCATCGGTGAGGTGGCCGAAGTTCTGGATCTCACCCCGGCGTACGTGAAGGGTGTGGTCACGTTCTACACCATGTATCACACCCATCCGGTCGGACGCCACTTTATCCAGGTCTGCACCACTTCGCCCTGCAACATCTGCGGGGCGGAAGACGTGCTGAAGGCCCTGGTGCGGGAGACCGGCTGCGGCGAGCTCGGGGCCACCAGCCCTGATGGCAGGTTTACGGTCATCGAGGTCGAGTGTCTCGGTGCCTGCGGATTCGCCACTCCGATCCTGATCGACGATGACTTCCTGGAGAGCGTGACGCCCGAGAAGGCGCCCGGCATCCTGCAGAGGTACAAGTAATGGGCTATCCACACCCCAGCCATCCCAAGGAGAACCCGGTCCTCTCCAAGCATTTCGGGGATCCCGAGGCGCGCACCTACGACGGGTGGGTCAAGCGTGGCGGGTATGAGGGGCTGAAGAAGGTCCTTCGCATGACGCCCGAGGAGGTGGTCGAAGAGATCAAGACATCGGGGCTTCGAGGCCGGGGCGGGGCAGGGTTCCCCACCGGGCTCAAGTGGTCCCTGATGCCGAAGGCCGATGGCCGTCCGCACTATCTGGTCTGCAACGCCGACGAGTCCGAGCCGGGCACGTTCAAGGACCGCGAGATCATGCGGTGGACCCCGCATCAGCTGCTGGAAGGCTGCGCCATCGCGGCCTACGCCATCGGAGCCGAGCGCTGCTACATCTACATCCGCGGCGAGTTCACCGATCCCTACAGGATCATGGAGAAGGCAGTCGAGGAGGCCACCGCCAAGGGCGCGCTGGGCAATAATGTCCTCGGCAGCGGTAAGCGGATCGAAGTGATTCTACACCGGGGGGCGGGCGACTACATCTGCGGGGAAGAGACCGCGATGCTGAACTCGATCGAGGGGAAGCGGGGCAACCCTCGGATCAAGCCGCCTTACCCGGCGCAGGCAGGCGTGTTCGGCATGCCGACCACGATCAACAACGTGGAGACCCTCGCGGCCGTGCCACACATCGTGATGCGCGGCGGCGAGTGGTATAAGGGGCTCTCGCTCAACAACCCCAAGAGCACCGGCACCAAGCTCATCTCGGTCTGCGGCCACATCCAGCGGCCCGGGAACTATGAGGTCACGATGGGCACCCCGATGAGGGAGCTCATCTACGACATGTGCGGTGGGATGCGCCCCGGCCGAACGCTTAAGGCGGTGATTCCGGGCGGCTCTTCGGTGCCGATCATGAACGCGGCGGAAGCCGAGGACTGCCTGCTCGATTACGAAGGCGTGGTGGCCAAGGGCTCGATGCTCGGTTCCGCCGGGATGATCGTGATGGATGACACGACCGACATGGTCTACCAGATCTGGCGGCTGGCCCGCTTCTATGCGCATGAGTCGTGCGCCCAGTGCACCCAGTGCCGCGAAGGCACCGCCTGGACCACCCGAATTCTCGAGCGGATTCTGGCCGGCAAGGGGAAGCAGGAGCACTTCCAGCTGCTGCTCGACCTGTCCGACAACATGACCGGCAAGACCATCTGCGTGCTGAGCGACTCGTGCGCCGCGCCAATCGTCAGCGGAATTCAGAAGTTCCGGCAGGAGTTCGAGGCATATATCCAGGGCGCGCGGGAGCCGGCGCTCGCGGCGGTATAACATCGGAAAGAGCATGGCCGAAGAACTCGTAACCGTAACCATCGACGGGATGCCGGTCAGCGTCCCCAAGGGCACCTCGATCATCGAGGCCGCCAAGCAGGCGGGCGTCCTGGTGCCGCACTATTGCTACCACCCGTCGCTCCCCTCGCCGGCGGTCTGCCGGATGTGCCTGGTCGAGGTGGAGAAGGCCCCCAAGCTGATGCCGGCATGCGTCACAGCTGTCGCTGAAGGCCAGGTGGTCCACGTGGAGAGCGAGAAAGCCAAGAAGGCGCGCGAGGGCGTGCTCGAGCTGTTGCTCATCAACCACCCGCTCGACTGCCCCATCTGCGACCAGGCCGGCGAGTGCGAGTTACAGGACTACGTGTTTCAGGAGGGCCGCTCCGGCACCCGCTACGCCGACTACGCGAAGCGCTACAGCCCGGTGGAGGACTTTGGTCCCGACGTCCTCTACGTGCCCAACCGCTGCATCCTGTGCACCCGGTGCGTTCGCTTCATGGAGGATGTGGCCGAGGACCCGATTCTCAACGTCTCGGAGCGCGGCGACCGAGCCTATATCGGAATCTCGACCGAGCAGCTGTTGGACCATCCCTGGGCCGGCAACGTGGTGGACCTCTGCCCGGTGGGCTCGCTGATCTCGAAGGACTTCCTGCACAAGGCCCGGGCCTGGGACCTCGATAAGACGGCCAGCGTGTGTCCCGGCTGCACCCAGGGCTGCAACATCACCATCGACACCCGGGATGACATCGTTGTGCGGCTTCGGCCCCGGGCGAACCTCGAAGTAAACCGCCACTTCATGTGTGACTATGGCCGGATGAACTACCGCTGGCTCAATCGGGGCGACCGGATCGAGGCCCCGCTGGTCCGTGATGGCGGCCGGCACGTCGCCACCGACTGGGACACGGCGCTCGATCGGTTGGGGCAGCTGATTCGCGGGACCTCGGGCTCGGCCGTGATTCTTGCCTCCGGCGTCGCGTCCACCGAATCGCTCGGGCTCATCCGGCGGCTGCTCGACCGACTCAGCGTGACCGCCGTGGTCCAGGTGCCGATCGGCGAAGAGTATCCGTTGGCGGGAGTACCCAACCTCGCGCTCCGGGCCGAGCGTGCTCCCAATCTGGTGGGTGCCGAGCTGCTGGGATACGGCTCCGATTGGCCTACCGGGCTGCTGGAGCTGGCGAGCGCGGGGCTGGTAGTTGTGCTGGATGCCGACCTGTCGGCATCCGACCTGGCTCTGATCGCCAAGTCCCCGGCCAGCGTGGTCGTGCTCGGAACACTGTTCCCCGAAGGCCTGCGGGACGCCGAGCTGGTGCTGCCGATCACGACCATGGCCGAAGAGAACGGCACCTACGTGAATCGCGATCGGCGCATCCAGCGCTACAACCAGGCCAAATCGCAGCCGGGCATGGCCCGGCCCGCCTGGTGGGTGGCGGGCGAGGTCATCGCTGGCCCCGGCCCGAGCGCGTCCGCTCCGGCAACCGCCGCCCAGGCGTTCGAGCTCCTGGGCGAGCGCTGGCCGGTTTTTGCGGGGACCACTTACGACGACATCGGGTTCACCGGACGAATACTCTCCGATTCGCCTGGCCCCGCTGGCAGCAGACATGCCTCGCGCGCGGGGGTGTCGTGACTCCCGAGATGAAGGGGTTCCTGCTGCTCAGCGTCATCAAGATGCTGGTGGTCTTTACCGTGACCATGGTGGGCGTGGCCCTCCTGACCCTCATGGAACGAAAGGTCAGCGCCTGGATGCAGAACCGGCGCGGCCCCAACCGGGTTGGGCCGGCCGGCCTGCTGCAGCCGGCGGCCGATGGGCTGAAGAACATCCTCAAGGAAGAGACCTTTCCGGCCCTCGCAAACCGATGGCTCTTCCTCCTGGCACCGGCCCTTTCGTTCATACCGGCCCTGTTGCTGTTCGCGGTGATTCCGTTCGGCGCGCCGCTCCCGGTGGACTTCGATTTCACCCTCGGCCCCCTCGGTCGCTTCGTGCACCATGGCCCCATGCCGATGGTCGTGGCCGACCTGCCGATCGGGTTCCTGTTCGTGCTGGCCATCAGCTCGATGGGGGTATACGGAATCGCGCTGGCGGGCTGGTCATCCAACAGCAAATACGCCTTGCTGGGCGGCCTCCGCGCCAGCGCTCAGATGGTCTCCTACGAGGTGGCCATGGGGTTGAGCCTGATCCCGGTTCTCCTCATGTCGGGTAGCGTCAGCCTTTCCACTATCGTCCAACACCAGCAGGCGGGCCTTTGGTACGTGCTGCCCCTCTTCCTCTCCTTTTTCATTTTTCTCATCTCAGGCTTCGCCGAGACCAACCGGCTCCCGTTCGACATGCCCGAGGCGGAGTCGGAGCTGATCGCCGGTTATCACACCGAGTACAGCGCGATGAAGTTCTCCTTCTTCTTTATCGCGGAGTACTCCAACGTGGTGACGGTCTGCGCCATGGTCACTACTCTCTTCTTCGGTGGCTGGGACATCCCGTTTACCCACTGGGATGAAGCCGGCGGGGTGCTCCAGAGCGTGGCCACCGCGGGCTTTTTCTTCCTGAAGGTGATGTTCTGGATCTTCTTCGTCATGTGGATCCGTTGGACCCTTCCGCGCTTCCGCTATGACCAGCTCATGGCACTGGGATGGAAGGTGCTGATGCCGCTGGCGTTGACCTACATCATGGTGGTCTGTGGGGCCATCTACGTGATCCGGCGGGTCTTTGGCATCACCGATCCGATCAACGAGGGGCTCGCGCTGTTCGGACTCAGCGTGGTGCTGGGCGTGCTGGTCTTCGGCCTGCTCGACAGCGGCATCTTCATTCGAGGCTCCGCTCGCCAGCGGAAGTCTCTCAATGCGCGCGCACAACGCGCTACGGTGACGAACTGATGGCTATCGGCGTCAAGGTCATGAAGCGTCCGGAGCGCCAGGTGAGCTACGTGCGCGCCACGCTCAAGGGGATGGCGCTCACCTTCAAGCACATGTTCGAGAAGAAGGTGACCATGCAGTACCCCGAGGAAAAGAGTACCGACCGCGAGCACGGGATGGGTCAGTGGAGCATCTCCCAGCGCTGGAGAGGCACCCACCGCATGCTCACCGACGAGCAGGGCCGCTCGAAGTGCGTCGCCTGCGGGCTCTGTCCCCAGATCTGCCCGGCCAACTGCATCAAGCTGGTCCCCGGTGAGGATGAGCGGGGCGATCGATACCCACTGATCTACGAAATCGACGAGTTTCGCTGCGTGTTCTGCGGATACTGTCAGGAGGTCTGCCCCGAGGAAGCGATTCACGTCGGCGTGCACTATGAGAATGCGGAATACAGCCGGGACCGGTTCGTGTACGATTTGGAACGGCTCTCCTCGCAGACCCACGCCGTCTCGACGCTCTGGGACCCCACCGATCCCAAGGGTGAGTAGATGACCGAAGTGGTCTTTTACATCTTCGCGGTGGCGGCGGTCCTCTCCGCCACGCTCTGCATTCTCCAGAAGAGCCCAATGGCCTCGGCGCTCTGGCTGGTATCGACGATGTTCTCGCTGGCCGCGATCTACGTGCTGCTTAACGCCCAATTCATCGCGGCCATCCAGGTGCTGGTCTATGCCGGCGCCATCATGGTGCTCTTCCTCTTCGTGATCATGCTGCTGAACCTGGGGCACTCCGAATCGGACTTTCGGGGCCCGTCCTCCGTGGCCGCCACGCTAGTGATCGCCGGCCTCCTTGCGGTCGAGCTGCTGGCCCTGATCCACTATTCGCCCCGTCGGCTGGCCAACGAGTTGTCCCAGTGGCCCACCTATACCGATCCAGCCACCGCGTTCGTGGCGGGCCAGGTCACCCAGCAGGAGGGTGCTGCGCACGGTGTGGTCATGGCGGTGGCCGCTCCGCTCTTTCAGGTCTATCTGATACCGTTCGAGATCACCTCGATCCTGCTGCTGGCCGCCATTGTCGGGGCCGTCGTCCTCGCCAAGCGGAACGTCTGATGCTGCTCGGTCCGTCTCTGGCCCTCTCGGCGATCCTGTTCAGCCTCGGCGTGGCGGGTGTGCTCCTTCGCCGCAATGCCATCGTGCTTTTCATGTGCATCGAGCTGATGCTCAACGCCGTCAACCTGAGCTTCGTGGCGCTGGCCCAGCTCCACGGCGCCAGCGGCTACGTCATGGTCTTCTTCGTGATGACTGTGGCGGCCGCCGAGGCGGCCGTGGGTCTGGCGATCATCATCGGGATTTTCCGGCACAAGCAGTCGGTGGATCTGGGGAATATCAACTTGCTGCGAGGCTGACCCCGTGACGTCGCTTGTGTGGCTCACCGTCGCCCTGCCACTCGCCGGCTTCCTGGTCAACGGGGCACTGGCGCTCCGCCGACCCGCGGCCAAGGATGTGGTCTCCTTCGTCGGCGTGGGTGTTCTCGCGGGCGCCTTTGCCGTGGCGCTGGGTGTCTTCCTGCAGCTCTGGCTCCATCCTCCGCACGCGCCGATCATCGTCGATCTCTGGCGCTGGTTGCCGGTGGGGGCGCTCCAGCTCGACTTCGCGTTTCAGGTGGACCCGCTCTCCGCTGTAATGCTCCTGGTCATCACCGGCGTGGGCAGCCTCATCCACCTGTTCAGCGTGGGCTACATGAAGTCCGATCCGGGGTACGCGCGCTACTTCGCATACCTCAACCTCTTTGTGGTGTTCATGCTGGTGCTGGTGCTCGGATCCAGCTTTCCGGTCATGTTCATCGGCTGGGAAGGGGTGGGACTCTGCTCCTACCTGCTGATCGGCTTCTGGTTCAGCGACAAGGTGAATGCCGATGCGGGCAAGAAGGCATTTATCGTCAATCGGATCGGCGACTTCGGGTTTATGGTCGCCATGTTCATGATCTGGCATTACCTGGGCACCCTGACCTTTACCGGCATGGTGGAACGCGCTCCGGCGGTATTCGCATCGGGAAGCGGGGTCGTCACCGCAATCACGCTCTTCCTCTTTCTGGCGTGCACCGGCAAGTCGGCGCAGATTCCCCTGTATACCTGGCTGCCGGATGCAATGGCGGGCCCCACGCCGGTTTCCGCCCTGATCCATGCGGCTACCATGGTCACCGCTGGTGTCTACCTGGTGGCCCGGACCAACGTCTTGTTCGCGCTGGCGCCGCTCTCGGGCACGGTGGTGGCCGGCATCGGGGCCCTGACCGCGCTATTCGCGGCTACGATCGCCCTGCGACAATACGACATCAAGAAGGTGCTGGCCTACTCTACCGTCTCCCAGCTCGGTTACATGTTCATCGCCGTGGGGACCGGCGCCTACGCGTCGGGTGTCTTTCACCTCGTGACCCACGCGTTCTTCAAGGCGCTGCTTTTCCTCGGCGCCGGCAGCGTGATCCACGCCATG
>DATBSM010000023.1:0-7480 GCA_036559785.1 Gemmatimonadales bacterium | reverse complement strand
CGACGCCAGGCTGAAGGCCGTGTAGTCGTCCCGCAGATTCTTCGGCAGCCCCTCGCGCCGTACCAGGTCGATCGCCGCGGCCCCGAGTCCCAGCACCGCCGAGCCAGCCCGTTTGATGACATCCGCCGGACCACCCGCCGCTCGCCGCTGACTCAGATTCTTGAGATCGGAAATATGGTGCTCGACCGTGTGATGGATCTGCTTTAGCTCGCTGATCACGTCGGGATAGTCTTCCAGATCCTCGAGCTGCCCGCGAAGGGCCTTGTCGATGTGATCCTCCAGCGCGAGCATGTCCGTGATGTAGCTGTTGATCGCTTCGTTCTTGTCCCTGGCCACATTAACCTCCTCTGGGGTAGCGCCTGGTGGAGGGTGCACGATCGTGAGTTTGCACCCGCTCGTCTGTGCCGACCGTCACCGAAACAGAGGAAAGGAGATAATGGTGGACCATTTTATTGGGGCGCACACGGTGTCGAATGGGGGGATTCATATGGCGGCTCTCCGGGCGGGAAACGCCGGCATGCGGGCCCTGCAGATCTTCACGGCGCCGCCGCAATACTATGGCGACAAAGCGACGATCAAGCCGGAGCGCATCCAGCGCTTTCGCGCGGCGCTGACCCAGGCGAACATCAGCCCGGAGCATGTGGTGGTGCACGGGGCATATGTGCTCAATACGGCCACAGAGGACGAAGCCAAGCTGGCCCGCGCCCGCGCCGGGCTTCGGAAGGAACTGGAGCGCTCGACCGCTCTCGGGGTTGGAAGCGTCTGTTTTCACCCCGGTGCCGCCACCTCCGGCGATAGGGCGACCGCGGCGGAGCGGGTAGCCAGCGCCGTCGCGGATGCACTTGAGGCAGTCGAAGGAGGCACGCGACTCCTGGTAGAGAACACCGCGGGAGCCGGTATGACGCTGGGCCGGACCGCGGCGGAAGTAGGAGCGATCCTGCACTCCGTGCCCGCCAGGCTGCGCCACCGCACCGGTTATGGTCTCGACACTTGCCACCTTCTCGCGTCGGGGCATGACATTACCCGCTCAGAGCGCGACCTCACCCGGGTGCTCGACGAGTTCGAGGAAGCCACCGGCGCGGCCCCTTCCTTCTTTCATCTGAACGACAGCGAGGGGGCACTCGGATCGAACAAGGACCGGCACGTGCTGATTGGAGACGGCAAGATTGGCCGCCAGCCGTTCGGGTGGCTGCTCCGGGATAGGCGGACCGCGGGAATTCCGCTCATCCTGGAAACGCCGCAGGAGAACTATGACATTGCGGAAGACGATGCCTCGCCCGACCCCTACGACCTCGCCATGATGAGATTCCTGCTGTCCGCTCAGGCCGGGTGATGTCCGTCGCCGCGCCGCCGCGGGCTGCCCCACCTCGGGCAGATCCGGCCATGCGACTCCGCTCCCGCTCCCCAGTTCGGTCCCATAACCCGCCCGGACCGTCACCGGCTGCATCTGGCTAAGTCATTTCATTCACGGCAGATGAATTGATCCGTGATGGGCCCATAGGCCTGGTGTGCCCGGATTTTGCATACCTGGGCCGCACCATGAACAGACCCAGCTCCGCGTTCCTGCGTCCCCTTCGGACACCAAGCCGGCCGTTCGTGACGTTCCTGGCCGCCGCCGGGTTTGCCGGCGCGCTGCTGTTGACGCCCGCAGCGCAACTCGATTCGTCACCGCTGGCCGTCATCCTTGTGCCTCACAGGACCACGCTGCCTGCGGTTCCGGCCGACAGCGCCACGCTGGAACGCGAGGTGGTCAGCCGCTATGACCACCTCCCGCTCGCCCAAATCTTCCGGCGCCGAGCGGATCCCGAGATCGCGAACCGTGTCGCCCGAGCCATCGTGAAGGAAGCTCGCGAGCTCCAGATTTCACCGAGCCTGCTGGCCGGTGTGCTCATTACCGAGAACGCCCGGCTCGAACCGGAGACCGTGAGCAATAGGGGAGCAGTCGGACTGATGCAGGTGATGCGGTTTCATGCCGGCGTATTCGATTGCGACTCCGACGACCTGCTCCAGGTTGAAGCCAACATCTGCCACGGATCCCGGGTGTTCGCCGGCTATCTCAAGCGAACCAAGGATGTGCGATCGGCACTCTTACGCTATAACGGGTGCATCCGAAGCCGGGCCACGACGAGTTGCCGTCGGTACCCCGGCAAAGTGCTTCGCGAAGCGGAGGTCGTTCGGCGGCAGTTGCTTCACTACCTGCCTCCCCGGGAGCTGAAGGCTCTGTCCACACGGGTGACCCCAGCCCTGTAGCACCGCACGATTAGAGCCCATCGAAAATTCGCTCTAATACTTTACCGACCTTGCGGCCGAGCTCCTCCAGCTGGTCGAGGAGTGGAGCATCGTGCGTCCGGCAGATGGTGGTCGGCTCGGTGCCGCTCTTGAACCATTCTCGCTGGGTGTCGGGGCACCATTCGTTGGCCAGCTCGCCGTTGGAAGCATCGATGGTGCGCTCGAGCACGTCGGACGGCGGGCGCCAGGATCCGGTTGGCGAGCGCTCGTGCCACCCGTCGAGATAGAACGTCGCCCAGGCGGGGGCGGCGAGGCGACCTCCCGAGGCATTGGACGAGATCGGCCGGGGCGAGTCGTAGCCGAACCAGAACGCCGCCACCAGCGTCGGAGTGTAGCCGATGAACCAGACGTCGGTGCCGTTGTTGGTTGTACCCGTCTTCCCCGCTACCAGACCGCGCACGCCCATCTGGCGCAGCACGCGACCGGTACCGCCATCTACCACCGACTGAAGCATGGACGTGATCTGAAATGCCTCCGCGCGGCCGAGCACCTGCTCCGCCGGGGGCGGCGGTGCTTGCCACAGTACGGTGCCATCCGCCGCATCAATCCGGCTCACGATGGAGGGCTGGACCCTGATCCCTCCGTTGGCGAAGGGCGCGTAGGCCGCCACCAGCTCCAGCGGCGTCACCTCGAGCGCGCCGAGCGCCAGAGAGGGGACCGCATCCATTTGGCTCTGAATGCCTGAGCGGTGCGCCATGGCCATCACGCACTTCTCCCCGACGGCCTGACTCAGGCGGACCGTCGCGGCATTGGCCGAGCGCATCAGCGCCCGTCGCAGGGTAAGTCGTCCCCCGTATTCACCACCAAAGTTTTCCGGTCGCCAGATCCTCCCTGCATCCTCCACCTCGACCGGCGAGTCATCGAGGATGGTGGCGGGACTGTAGCCGGCTGCCAGGGCAGCGGCATAGACGAACGGCTTGAAGGCCGATCCTGGCTGCCGCCGGGCAGCCAGCGCTCGGTTGAAGCCGCGCCGGACCGACCGGCGTCCCCCCACCAGGGCCCGGATCTCACCGGTGCGGGGATCCAGCGCAACCACCGCGCCCTCGATCTCCGCCCTGGAACTCGAGCGTGCAGCTTGGCGCTGTATGGCCGCCCCCTGGATCCGAAGCGCGCGCTCTGCCGCCTGCTGGGCTTTCGCATCGAGCGTCGAATGAACGACGAGGTCTCCCGCGGTGGCTGCGGTCCTGCCAAGCACCGAGTCAACTGCCTTGCGAATAGGGTCGAGCGCGTATGACCGACTCGGGGTTGGACGCCATTCCGCGGGGGCTAAACCCAGAGGCTCTTGCTTCGCGCGCGCCGCAAGCTCAGGCGTGATGTAGCCCTCCTGCGCCATGAGCGACAGGACCAGATCGCGCCGTGCCAGCGCCCTCTCGGGGTGCCGACGAGGCGCGTACAGCGACGGGCCCTTCGCCAGGCCAGCCAGCGTCGCCGCCTGGGCCAGCGAAAGCCGGCCGACGCTCTTGCCGAACAAATCACGACTGGCGGCCTCGACACCGTAGGTGCCGTTACCGAGATAGATGATGTTGAGATAGGTCTCGAGAATCTGTTGCTTGGTGAGGGTCGCTTCCAGACGTCGTGCCAGCTCCAGCTCGATGAGCTTGCGCCGGAGACTACGCTCGTTCGAGAGGTGGGGTAGGAAGGCGTTACGCACCACCTGCATGGTGATGGTGCTAAACCCCTCGCGAACGCTGATCTCGGAGACATTGCGAGCCAGCGCACGTCCGGCGCTTCGCCAATCGACGCCGCCGTGATAGTAGAAGCGCCGATCCTCAGTGGCGACAAAGGCCGCGCGAACCGACCGGGGTACCGTGTTGACCGGCACGTTGATGCGGCGCACGTAGGTGAGCCGCCCGATCAATTTGCCCGATCGGTCGAGCACCCGGCTGCCTTCGCTGGGCTGGAACGCCTGAATCTGCGCTGTCGAAGGGCAACCGTAGAAGCCACAGGTGCCCACCCACGCGATCAGCACCAGTCCGAAGCTCAGGCTGAACACCAGCAGCAGCAGTCCGAGGCGGCGCCAGCGCTGCTCGCCTTGCGTCAGCCACTTGATCGGTCTTCGCCAGTCGATCATTGCCCTCGGCTAATGGATAGAGAAACGGCCCCGTATCCCGGGGCCGTTCACTGATGGGCCGCTGGATCGCCGGCTCAGCTCGCCTGGGGGGCCTCATCAGACGGTGAGGTGCCCGCGCGGGTTTCGGACCGGCCCTCGTTGCCCTCCCGCCGCCCGCGCGTTCCGCCACGCTGGAACCGATCCCACTGGTCGGTGGCGCGTCGTCCGACATCTGCGGCTACGTCCTGCACTCGATCGCGAGCGATGGCGGTGCGCTCGCTCGTCAGGAAGTAGGTCGCGGCCAGTCCGGCGGCGAGCGCAAGCAGCTTGCCGAACGAGCCCGAGTCTTCTTCCTCCCTGATATCCAGGTCTCGAATCCGGTGCTTGGCCTTCTTCCACCGATCCTCGACGTCCTCCCACTCGTCCCCCGCATCCTCGCGCAACTTCTCGAGCCGTTGCTTGACTCGCTTGCGTGCCTTGGCGCTCACGTCCTGTACCTCTTCCAGACCATCACCCATCCCCTCGCCGAGTGCGGCGAGCCGCTTCAGGAGGAGCCTGCGGGTCTTGGTACCGGGCTGGGGCGCTGCGAGCAGGCCAACACCAACTCCCAGAAGCGCTGCCACGAACAGGGATCCTGCACCGGGACCTCTCCGGCCGCTGTCTTCGGACGAGGCGCTCGTAGGGTCGTTGCTCTTGCTGTGCGGTGTGATCATGAATCCCTCCCATCGCCACCCGGCAGGGGGCGAGTTCTCGCTGAAATCGGTCAAAACGGCGTTCGGGACCTGCCGGTCCGAAACGGGGCGTTTCGGACTCTAATCTATTGAGCCAAGGAAGGAAACATCTTGCATTACACCACCGACGGTCGAAAAACGCACCGCGGGGACCCAGGGAGCCGGGGCGACGAGGGAGGGCACCGGGCCCCCATGGAGGCCGGGCCAGGGCGACCTCTGGATCGATAATGCGTTATCCCCGAGGATGTTAGGAGATTCCGGCCAGGGATGACCATGCCGAGATCCGTGATCCGACTCAAATAAGCACGGATCTGGCTCCTCAGAAGCGCGACACCTGTCACTAGACCGCGATCCAGCGTTGCCTCATTACCAAGAGCTCCGTCGACTCCCCCCGTCACGGCTCCAGAACCAAGTCGAGTGTGTCCCATGTATCTCGTCGAACTCAGGCCCGGCAAGGAAGAGCTCTACCGCACCGGAGACGATCTGGCGCTAGCCATTCGCGGCGGCGATGTGGACGCGCGCTCGCGCATCTACCATCGGGCCACCGCAAAGTGGATCTCGATCACGCTTCATCCACAGTATAAAGCGATTGTCGCGGGACAGACGGACGAGCCAATGGCGCGGCCCGCTCGTAAGGCGTGGGCACTCTTTCCCGCGGGTCTGACTGGTCAGGGAGCGGAGATGTCCTCGTCGGATGCCGAGGCCGCCGGCGGCAGGGTTCGTCATCGCTGGAAGCGCCCTATGGGACTCGGCCTGGCCGGCCTGCTGCTGGTGCTCGGCATACAGCTCGCTTCTTCGGGTCCGCGTCCACCGTGGGCCGGGCATGCCAAGGCGGCGGCGGTCACGCGTCAGCAGGAACCGGTGGCTTTCGTGAACTCCAGCGAGGGCACCGAGCTCATTTCCCTTGCCAGCAGCACGACTGTCTGGCCGGCGACGGCGGAACCGGCTTCCAACACGATCGCCTTGCCCGCTCCAGTCAACGTGGTGCGGGCGGCTCTGCCCCGGGCGCCAAGGCTACGCAGCAAGGCTCTGCGTTCGGCATTGCAGCCCGCTACCCTGGCTCCCAAACCGGTGAAGGCCAACTCGGTCGAGGCCCTGCTTCTTGGGTATGAAGCAGCCAGCGACAAGGTGGGCGCCAGGCTCGAGGGCGGGATGCGCGTGGCCCGCCTCAATCGACTGTTCGCGCGCGGCCGGCTCAGTCCCGGGGGCGGCGTGACCGACACCAGACTCAGCCTGGCCGGGGCTCTGAACTTCATCCGGGTCTACCGGCAGCAGCAGGCGGCGGTGGAGAAGGCGTTCCAGGATTCAGTGGATCAGCTTGCCAGGCTCCGTCGCTGGACCGCGAAGGATGTGCGTGAGTGGTACTCCCGGCCGCTTCGGAAGGAGTCGCCCACGTTGGAGCTCGTCAGCGCATCGCTGGTCTCCGGGATCGATAGTATCCTGGGTGTGCTGGATGCCCAAGCCGGCGCGTACAAGGTGAGAGGCACTGCCATTGCATTCGAAGATCCGGCCGCCAGCCAGGCGTATGGCGCGCTGAGGCGGCGGATCAAGGAGCAGATCGATGCCGCCGTCGCCGCCGGTGCCGCCACCTCACCCGGTCCCATGAGTCTGCTGCTTCAGGCGATTGGAACGAGCACGCTACCGCGGGAGACGTGACCCGACGGCTTCATTCCGCGCGATCAATCCCGGAGTCTCCGCCATCACCCGTTCGGCCAGCGCCAGCTCGCCGCGGGCGATCAGCGTATCGAGGGCCTCGCGAGGAGAGACACCTGAACGCCGGGGACCGTGGTGATCGGTGGCGAGAAGGTCCACCAAACCCTGATCGATCATCTGCCAGGCCAGGTGCTCCGAGCCGGGGCTCGAACGGTTGTAGTGGCCGGTGAGGCTTCCCACGTTGACCTGGAGCAGGGCACCGAGGTCTTGCCAGGTCTGTATCACTTCGAGGGGGTTATGGCCTTCGAGGTAGTGGTAGCGCTCGGGATGGGCGATGACGATCTGCCGCCCTGCCGCGCGGACTTCACGGATGACGTCGTTGTGGTTGCCCAGAAGATCGAACCCAAACTCCACCAGCAGAAACCGCCCGCCCGCCAAGCCGACGTCGCTCCGGCCCACGACTCGCCGCGCGGCAGCTGCGTCAGGTGCCAGGATCTCCTGCCCGAGGGCAATGGAGGGAAGCCCGTCGTGGCCCAGGCAGGCGGCTGAGAGCTCGTCGAACGCCCGCCGGTGCCGGTCAAGCTCACGGTCAAGGGCCGCCTCGCCGTCGAGGTACGGCACCAGGAGATGCGGCGTGGTCACAACCACCCGGACCCCCTCGCGATAGAGTCCAGCCAGGGCGGCAACCGACTCTGCCACGTCGACGGTGCCGTCGTCCACACCGGGTACGAGGTGACTATGGAGGTCTACAATGGAG
>DATBSM010000022.1:0-5745 GCA_036559785.1 Gemmatimonadales bacterium | reverse complement strand
ACCCAGCTGGCGCACCCCAACGGTGGAGAACCGCAGGGCGTCATCCTACTTGTGGAAGAGAACGATGGCCGGATGTAATCACCCGATTCAGGTCGAGGCGACCCAGTGAACCGGAAAGAGTACGCCGACCGGGTGCAGGCTATGAGTGCCCGGATCACCGCGCTGGGCTCGGACGTTAAGCCGACAGCCAGCGACACGCTGGAAGATCTGAAGGTCGCGTTGGAGGAGCTCCGAGTGGCAGAAGAAGAGCTCCGCCAACAGAACGAGGAGCTATCGGTTACCCATCTCGAGCTGGAGAGCGAACGGAGGCGTTATCAGGAGCTGTTCGATTTCGCCCCGGGGGCGTACCTGATCACCGATCCGAGCGGCATCGTGCGCCAGGCGAATCGGTCTGCCGCCAAGCTCCTCAACGTCCCCGTGACCTTTCTCGGCGGCAAGGCGCTCGCCGCATTCATCGCCACTGAAGATCGAGCCCGGTTTCGCTCCCTTCTGACCGGCCTGGGAACAGCTCCAGGACAGCACACGGCCGCATTCAAGCTTCAGCCGAGGGATGCCGGCACGCTGGACGCCGAGCTTACCTACGTCGTCGCCCGGGCTGGCAACGGCGATTCACGAGTGATTCGCTGGCTGATCCGGAACGTCACCGAGCGAGAGCAGATGGGGCGCCAGATCCGCGCGCTCAATGCGGAGCTGGAGTCCAGAGTAGCGGCCCGCACCGCCGATCTGACCGAGGCCCAGCGCCTCGCCCAGGAGCTGGCGGGGAAGGAACAGAGCGCTCGTCGCGCGGCCGAATTCAGCGAGGCCCAGTCTCGTCACGTACAGAAGCTGGAGAGTATCGGGGTGCTGGCCGGGGGGATCGCGCACGACTTCAACAATCTGCTCCACGTGGTCCTGGGAAACGCCGATATCGCCCTGAGCAACCTGCCAAAGGGATCGCCGGCGCGAATCCCCATAGAGGAAGTGGTACGGGCCACCCTGCGCGCCGCGGATCTGACCCGGCAGCTCCTGGCCTACTCCGGGAAGGGTGCTTTTGTCGTCCGCCATCTCGATCTCTCGACCGAGGTGAGAGAGATGGCCACACTGCTGCGCACCGGAATCTCGAAGCAGGCGACCCTGGCCTGGGAGCTCTCCCCTACCCTCCCGGCGGTCAGTGCCGATCCCACACAGGTCCGCCAGATCGTGATGAATCTCATCACCAACGCCTCCGATGCGCTGGGGGAGACGGGCGGGACCATCACCCTCCGGACCGGAGTCGCTGGGCGGGAGGACCTGGACGACCAGCGATTCGAAGTGCCGCTCGAAGGCGAGGACTCGCTGGATTCGGGGAACGGTCCTTTCGTGTATCTCGAGGTCGGGGACACCGGTAGCGGAATGGCTCCGGACACCCTGAGCCGGATCTTCGATCCATTTTTCTCCACCAAGTTCACCGGGCGCGGGCTCGGACTGGCCGCGGTAATGGGCATTGTCCGTAGTCACCACGGGCTGATTCGGGTTCGCACCGCGCCCGGTGAGGGGACCGCCTTCCGGGTCCTCTTTCCGTCGGTTGCCGGCACTGCGCGCACCCCCGCCAAGGCCACGGCCGAGCGAAGCGATTGGCAGGGGAGTGGCACCATCCTCGTAGTTGATGACGAGGAAGGGGTTCGCGAGGTAGCCGAGCGGATATTGCAGGAGATCGGATTTCAGACCATCACCGCCGCTGATGGGCGTCGGGCGCTGGAGATTATGGAGGAGCTCGGTGACAACGTTACCGCGGTCCTGCTGGACCTCTCCATGCCGAGGATGGGAGGAGCCGAGGCCTTCCGCCGCCTGCGCGCATTAAGGCCCGAGCTCCCCATCCTGATGATGAGCGGGTACACCGAGCAGGTGGTGGCCCCCCAGTTCAGCGGGTCGGGCCCCGGGATCACCGGATTCCTGCAGAAGCCGTTTCTGGCCGAGGACCTTATTGCCGTTCTCCGGCGCTTCGCGGAGAGCGCAGCCGAATAAGCGTGCGACTTCCTTCCCGTGATGCATCTCCCTCCATCCCACAGCCGGAGTAGGCAGGCGTCCCCGCCAGACCGGGTGGGAGAGCAGCCGGTAATGGGTAGGCTAACATCCGTGAATACAAGAGCTTGGCTGATGTCACCTGGACAACGGTTGCAGGCATGAGGTCCAGTCGGCAGGTCTGGACGGAGAGTCGGGTTCCCGGTAGGATCTCTATCACCGAGATCGCCGAGTACATTCGAGCATATTTCCTGCAGCGATTTTGGGTCGCAGGAGCCCGGGAAAGTATCGTTACTCTAGAGGGACATGACGGCCGACCTAACCCAGCTCTTCGAACTGTATTACGAGTCCCTGGTCCGGATGCTCTATCGCCGGACCGGTGACCGGGATCGAGCGGAGGACCTGGCACAGGAGACGTTCGCCCGGGCGGTTGCCGCTCCACCCAACAACCCGCGTCCCTGGCTGTTTGCCGTAGCGCTCAATCTGGTTCGCGAGGATGGGCGCCGGGCGGTGCGCCAGGGACGCCGGCTCGAGCTCCTGCGGAATGACGACCGGCCACCCCAGGGTCCGGAAGTGGATCTGGAGCGAAACGAACGGAGTGCCGCTGTTCGTTCCGCGCTTGCGACGCTGGGAGAGCGCGACCGCGAGGCGCTCCTGCTCAAGGCAGAGGGATTCAACTACGAAGAGATCGCCGCCACGCTGGGGCTGTCCAAGGGTGCGGTCGGCACCACGCTGGCCCGCGCTCGCCGCCGTCTGGTAGAGGCGTATCGCTCGGAAGCGAGAGGGAAGCATGTCGCATCTTGACGAAGGTACGCTGCACGCGCTGCTCGATGGCGAGCTGGAGCTCTCCGAAGTAAAGGAGATTCAAACCCACCTCGGCATCTGCGCTGCCTGTGACTCACGCCTTCAGGACGTCAAGCAGTTTCTGGCCGAGGCGGACCGGTTGGTCGGGGCTCTGGAGGCCCCCGTGGGCTCCAGCAGGATCCGGCCCGGGCCTGCTCCTCGGCTGGACGCTCCGGTCGTACCGCGCGACCCGCCGCCGTGGGAATCGGCGCCGGAGATCCTCCTGCCCGAAACCGTCGAGAAAGCTCCGGGTCGCCATGCGATCCGCATCTTCCGATGGGCAGCTGTGATCCTGGTGGTCATCGGCGGCGGGCGCCTGATCCAGGGAGCCCTGCGTCCTGGCAAGCCCCGGCTTGAGCTGAGTGCGCGAGACCTGACCCGGCCTACTACGCCGGCGGTCGTGAGCCAGCAGGAGAGCGGAAGACCCGAATCGGCAGTAACCCGGCAGACACGCTCAGCTCCCGCGGCCCGAACCCCGCTGGCGAAGGCTGCACCCGAGCGCAAAGCCGCGGCCGACCAACCCGCGCCGGCAGCGGTTGCCGGTCTGGACGAGTTGGACACCGTGGGGGCGGCGGCCAAGGACTCTGAGGTCGCGCCCCAGGATACCCAGACGCTCGCGACCGGCCGGGCCGATTCCGGCGCGGAGCAAACCACCGAAGGCCAGGATCTCGCCACTCGGGCGGCGGCAGCCGCGGCACTGGAAGAGCTCGACCGCGAACGCCTGCGGTCACGCGCCAATGCAGCGACCGCCTCGCTTCCGCCGCCGCGAGCCGAGCTTCCGGCGGCGGCCGAACCGGCTGCGGCGCCGCGCACCCTCGAGCAGCGCGCGCAGGTGTATCTCCGCATCGGGCTGGATGAGGCGGTGACCCAGCTTGGGCGCCCCGTCCACGTGATCGAGGCCCTGTCGCCTGAATTCATCGGCCTCACGCCGGGCCGGCTCGTTCCCGGCGCCGATCCCAACCGGCCAGTTGTTCGGGTGGTGTATCTGGAGCGCGGGCGGATGATCATGCTGGATCAGCAGCGTTTGAGGACAGGTCAGGCCCCGGGTGCGGCAGCGGGGAGTCTGCGGTGGACTCAGGGAGACGTGATGCTGTACCTGCACGGTGAGCCAAGCGCTGACGTGCTTCGTAACCTGCAGAGACGGGTGCGTTAGAAAAGCGCAAGCGGGGGAAACACACGTGAGCGGTGAGCGGGAACTGCAGGATCGGTCGGTAACGCAATTGTTTCCCGCTTACGTTGTTCTTTCCCGCTTACGCTGTTGTGTCAAGAACCTCCCTCACCTTCCGCATTAGCTCCACCGACGTGAACGGCTTATGGATGAACGCCGCTCCGCGCTCGGTGACACCCCGCCGCATGACCTCGTCGTCGGTGTAGCCTGAGATGTAGAGGACCTTGAGGTCGGGGCGTTGCGCCAGCAGCGCATCCACCAGCTGGCCGGCCCCCATCTCCGGCATCACGACGTCGGTGACCACCAGCTGAATCGTATGGTCGTATCCCGATGCCACGCCCAGAGCGTCTCGTCCATGCCGTGCCTCGAGGACGGTGTGTCCGTACTCGGTCAGGATCTTCCACAGCAGCTCGCGCACGCCGTCTTCGTCTTCTACCACAAGCACGGTCTCGTCACCCCGCAGCGAAGGCGGAGCATCCGTGGCAGCGGGCTCCTCGCCTTCAACCCGTGGGATGAAAACCTTCACCGTGGTACCCTGCCCCGGCTCGCTCGATACCCGGACGCCGCCTCCGTTCTGCTTTACGATCCCGTACACGATGGACAACCCCAGCCCGGACCGGCCGCCCGGGGCGTGAGGGGTGAGGAACGGCTCAAAGGTGTTCGACAGGTCTTCGACCACGCCGCTTCCGCTGTCGCTGACGGCGAGCACCAGGTAGCGGCCGGGTTTAACCGAGCGGCCCCGGGTTGACCCGCTGATCTGTCGCTCGCCGGTCTCAATGGTGAGGGTGCCTCCCGCCGGCATCGCGTCGCGGGCGTTGAGAACCAGATTTACCAGCACCTGTTCCAACTGGCCCGGATCCATCTTCACGTCGCCCAGCCCCGGCCGCAGCCGGCTGACCAGCTGGATATCGGCTCCAACCAGGCGTCGAAGCAACCCTTCCATGTTCTTGACCACCCCGTTCAGCTCGAGTGATCGGGGCTGGATGGTCGCCTGCCCACCGAACGTCAGCAGCTGCCGGGTGAGCTGCGCCCCGCGGTCGGCGGCCTTCCGGATCTGCTCCACATCCTGTCGCCGAACATGCTCCTCAGGGAGATCGCGAAGGAGCATGTCGCTGAAGCCGCGGATCGTGGTGAGCAAATTGTTGAAGTCGTGGGCCACACCACCTGCCAGGCGGCCGGCGGCGTCCATCCGCTGGACCTGGCGCAACTGTTCTTCGCTCTGGTGCAGCGCCGCGCGGGTTCGAGTGCGCTCGCTAATGTCGGTTCCGAGAACCAGGCGGGCCCGCCGGCCACCCAACTCCATCTCGTGCGACACCAGCTCCATATCCACGATGGTTCCGTCCTTGCGCCGGTGCTGGGCCAGAGCCACGTCACCCCGCGTGGCGGCGGTACGCTCCGGTCCGTGATGGAGCCCCGGGTCATCATCCGGGGGGAGGATATCCATGATGGTCATCGAGAGGAACTCATTCCGGGAGTAGCCGTACTGGCGAGTCGCCGTGTCGTTCACCTCGAGGAAGGCGAGCGAGTCGACATCGAACACCCACATCGGCTGTGGGTTGCTCTGGAACAGCATGCCGTAGCGCTCGTTGGCCTCGTGGGCCGCCCGGTGCAGTCGTCCATTGTCCACCGCGAGCGCTGCCCGGCTCGCCAGCTCCTCGGCGAACGCCAGGTCGTTGGCGTCGTAGGTGCGCCCGGATTCGGAGCCCACCGCCAGGGTGATCGTCCCGGCGCTCTGTCCCCGAGCCGGCATGGGG
>DATBSM010000021.1:0-5154 GCA_036559785.1 Gemmatimonadales bacterium | reverse complement strand
GAACGCCAGATTGCGCGGGTCGTTCCGATAGGCACCGCCATAGTTCATGTGCACATGAAGATCGGCGCTGTACCACCCGGTCGCCGGCAGATCGACCAACCGCTCGAGCACGATTCGGAGCGACGCGGTCGAATCCGGCCGGACGGATATCGTGCGCCTTACTACGCGGTACTCCAGTCCGCGGGAGACCTCCACCGTCAGCCGGCCGGCCGGCGCGGTCACCACCGACGAGCCACGGATATGGAAGTAGCCGTATTCGATCTTTCGCTGGCGCCGATCGAAGCCGTCATCGGCGTAGCGCCAGGCATCATCCGGCGCGAGGCTCCGGCCATCGGCCCCCTCGACCGAGACCCGCGCGGGAACGGGACGGCCTGACACACGATCGATCACGGTGAGCGCCAACTTCCCCATCGGCTCCCGATAGATCCGCCGCTCGGCCCGAACCTGTTGGATGCCCCCTCCAGGCACCTCGACAATGGAGAGCGCGGTGTTGCCCTCCTCGTTTGAGATGAATGCGATCCGGCGGCCGTCCGGAGACCAGCGAGGTGCGATTGCGTCGCCGGCGCGATAGGTGAGCTGAAGCGGATCTCCGCCGCCGGCCGGCATCAACCAGAGCTGATGCCACTGGCGGCCGAGGTAGGAGCTATACACCACCCGCTTGCCGTCGCGACTCCAATCGGGGCGCGCCTTCCAGGTGGTCTCCTCATAGTGCAGCTCGCGCGGCTCGGCGCCCGCGCGAGCCGGCATCCGCCAGAACCCGCCGGAGCCCCAGACGTGACCCCGATTGGACACGAAGATCAAATCGCTTCCGTCTGGCGACCACGTGGGCGAGAGATATTGGTCGTAGGGCCCGTAGTAATAGCGCGGCAGGCCGCTGTCCCGATCTTCGGTGATCCGCTGCGCTGGGCCGGGGATACCGTCCGGGCTCACCGGTACAACGAAGATGTGCCACCGGCCCTTGAACGCGGTCGAGACAAAGGCGAGCCGCTTTCCATCCGGAGACCAGCGCGGTTCGACATTGACGCTGCCGTCGGCGATGAGCGGTCGGCTCTGGCCGGAGGAGAGATCGAGCAGCCGGAGCTCGATGGCGTCGCGGTCGTACGCTGCGTAGACCACATGCCGGCCGTCCGGAGACCAATCGGGCTGATAGGCATACCCCGGGCCCGTGGCGAGCTGACGCGCCTCCTTGCTGCCGAGTCGCTGGCGCCAGAGGGAGCCTTGCATGGAATAGATCAGCTCCTGCCCATCCGGCGACCAGGTTACCGAGCTGGGCCCGCTGGTGAGCTGGGGCAGGTACATCTCGCGATAGTAGTAGGCATGGGGGACCTTGATCTGACGCAGCACCGGCTCACGCTGTGCCGCCAGCGCGACGGGCAGAAGCAGAAGGATGCTTGCCTGCAGCAACCTCACCATCACCCGCGCCGTAACCGCACTGCGGCCAACTGTGCGCGCCAATACACCACGCCGCCGAGAAGGACGAAGAGCGCGGCACCGCCGATGACCTTGAGGCGGAAGAGCCACGGTTGCGCAGTATCCGATGGTGGGATGCTAGCGACGATCATCGCCAGCAGAGTGAGCAGCAATCCGGCGGCACCGACTACCACTGCTGCTGCCTTTCCTCGGCGCCAGGAGCCCGAACCGGGAAGGGGCTCCCGGAACCGCACAAGCACGTAGGAAAGAAACAGATAGATGTAGGGGATGAAATAGATCAGCAGCATGGTGTCGAGCAGTACCAGGTACGCTCGCTCCACCGTGGTGCCCCTTCCCAGCACTGATAGCAGCATGAAGACCGTGGCAAGGACCGCCTGGGTCAGGATCGCCACGTACGGCGTCTTCCACCGGGGATGTACCCGCCCGAAGGCTGGAGGGAAGTAGCGGTCAAGCCCGATCACGAATGCCACGCGTGCTGGGCCCGTGAGCCAGGCGCCGATCCCTCCGATATTGCCGAGCACGTACAGGGCCGCCGTGGCGGGGATGAGCCAGGCCAACCCGCCGACGTCGTGCGCACCCGCCTCCATCGCCTGAAAGAATCCCGAGACGACATGAACCTCGGAGCTCGGCACCAGCCACAACAGCGAAGCCGTGCCGGCGATATACAGAAATCCAATGAAGGGAGCAGAGATATAGATCGAGCGCGGGAGGGTCCGGCGTGGGTCCCTGATCTCGCCTCCCATCACGGCGCAGAGCTCGACGCCGGCGTACGCGAAGGCAATCGAGGCCCAGAGATTGAGCTGGGACATGTTGCCAAGATTCGGTGTAATGGTGTCCAGGGTGATGGGCGTGGCCGCCGGCCGGGTGAGCATCGCATGGACGCCGAACCCGACGAGCACGGCCCCGGGGATGTAAGTGCCCAGCGCCCCCAGATTCTGGAGCCAGCGGCCGGTCTTGAGGCCGATCACGTTCAGAAGCACCGCAAGCCAGAGCGCAGTGAGCGTCGCGGCGAGTATGTAGGTCCAGTCGTCCATCATCCCGCTGCCACCCCGGCCAATGGCGTAGGTCCCGATGACCGCGGTGGACATCAGCAGATTGGGATAGTACAGGATGTTGTTGACCCAATAGCACCAGCCGCAGAGAAACGCGTGGCCTTCCCCAAAGCTCCGCTTGGTCCAGAAGTAGATCCCGCCCTCCTGTGGATACCGGGCCGACAGATCGCTGACCGCGAGTCCCTGCGGGATGAAGAAGAACAGTCCTGCCAGCACCCACAGCGTCAGCGAGCTGGGCCCCGCAGCGGCGGCGGTCGCAGTCCACCTGAGACTCAGAATGGCTACGATGTTGAACAGGACCAGGTCGCGGAGAGTGAGGACCCGCGGCAGCTCGACTGTGGGAGCGGGCGCAGCGACAGGGTCGGAGATGGCGCTCATGGGGCCTCAGTCATTGCTTGAGATACAGCCGTTTGGGATCCAGCACCTCGCGCAGGAGATGCAGCTCGCGGTCGGTCGGTGTGGCCACGTCCTTCAGCTGGCTCCGGCTCCGGAGCGGCCAGCCGATTCCCTGCGCTACCTCGTCGGCCGCAACACCAGGATAAAGGGCCGCAAGCACCAGCTCGCCTCTCTCCAGGTCGGCTTCCAAAATCGCCTTGTCGGTAATGACCGTGGTGGGTCCGGCCCCGGGCATGCCCAGGTCCCGACGCGACCGACCCTTGGCTCTCATGCCCGGGCTGGTGATGAAATCCACCCGTTCCGGGAATACCTGGCGGCCGAGCCGGCTGATCACAACCGTTCGACGGGCATGGATCGCTATCTCCGCCGCGCCGCCGCTGCCGGGGAGCCGCACCGAAGGGTGAGCGTAGTTGCCCACCACGGTGGTGTTGATGTTTCCGTAACGGTCAATCTGGGCGCCGCCCAGCAGTCCGACCTGGATCCGGCCGTTCTGCAGGAAATACTGGAAGACATCGGCCATGCTACAGACCATCAGCGAACCGGTGACCAGCGCCGGATCGCCGATTGAGACCGGGAGACGCTCGGGAACAGCACCCACCGCCCCGCTCTCGTAGATCAGCACCAGGTTCGGCGCGTGGGTCTCCCGGGCGAGGTTGCAGGCCAGGTTGGGCAGCCCGATGCCGACGAACACCACCTCCCCGTCGCCCAGCTCCCGCGCGGCGACGGCGGTCATCATTTCGGCCGGAGTGTACTTAGAACCCATAGTTCACCCCGGCACAGACCCGCTGCGCCGCCTTCAGCCGGTCCAGTCCCCCACACCGCTCGACGTACGCTTTCCGGTCTTCCACCCCATAGACAAACTCATCGAGGTAACGGCTCAAGGCGGCGGGGTCGCGGGAGATCGGCTCCCAGCTGATGTAGAACTCGTTGTCCCGATCGTAGTAGCCTTGCGCGTAGGACGGGTGAGCACCCCAGGGCTCCACCACCACCGCGTCAACGATCAATCCTGGAATGAGCGTCCGGTTGGGATCGGCCCTGATCTCCGACTGGTCCACCAGCTCCTCGACCACCACGATGACCCGGCCGGATGCGAAGGCGGCTTCCTTCTGCACCCCAAGCAGGCCCCAGATCTGGGCGTTTCCGGCCTCGTCCGCGCGCTGGGCGTGGATAATGGTCACATCCGGATTGAGCGCGGGTACCGTGGCGAACACCTCGCCGGTGTAGGGGCAGGTCACCGTGCGAATCGCCGGGTTTACCACCGGGAGATCGGTGCCCATGTAGTTCCGCATGGTCCAGAAGGGCAGCCGGGATGCTCCGGCACTGAGGCGGGCGACCATCCCGAAGTGGGAGTACTCCTCCAGCTCGAGCGGAGGCCCCTTCCCTTCCACCGCCCGGCGAAAAGCGTGCAGGGAGCCGGCGCCCGGATTCCCCGCCCAGGAGAACACCAGCTTTCGGGCACAGCCGGCCGCGATCATCTGATCGTAGATGAGGTCCGGAGTGAGCCGGCACAGCGTCAGATCGCGGCGGCGCTGGCGGATGATCTCGTGCCCGGCGGCAAAACAGATGAGGTGGGTGAAGCCCTCGATCACGACGGTGTCGCCGTCGTGCACATGCGCGGCGATCGCCTCCCGCATGGTGACTACTTTCGAGCGAGCGCTCAATCGAGCTCGGCCAGGCAGGCGTCGATCATGTCCATTGCGGTGTCTACATCGTGCTGGTCCACTACTAACGGCGGGGCCAGCCGGAGGGTGCTCTTTCCCGCGCCGAGCAGCAGCAAGCCCTGGCGAAAGGCCCGCTGGACCAGATCGTGGACCAGATCGCCGGCCGGCTCACGGGTCGCCCGGTCCTTCACGAACTCCATCCCCACCATCAGCCCGCGGCCCCGCACGTCGCCGATGCAGGCGTGCCTTTCCTTCAAGCTCTCGGCCCGGGCCAGGAGCCGCTCACCCATGCGGGCGGCGTTGGCCATCAGGCCGCCTTCCACCAGGTCGAGCGTCGCGAGTGCGGCGGCGCAGCAGACCGGGTTGCCGCCGAAGGTCGAGCCGTGCGAGCCCGTCTCCCAGGTCGTGATCGATTCCCTGGATATCATCGCCCCGATCGGCATGCCGGACCCCAGACCCTTGGCGGTAAGCAGGATGTCCGGCTCGACCCCCTCGTGCTCGCAGGCGAACATCTTCCCGGTGCGCCCAACACCGCATTGGACCTCGTCCGCCACCAGCAGAATGCCGTGGCGATCGCAGAGCTCCCGGAGCCCCGGCAGATAGCCGGGAGGCGG
>DATBSM010000020.1:0-7614 GCA_036559785.1 Gemmatimonadales bacterium | reverse complement strand
GCGCCAGATCGAGGGCGGCACGCTCCATCTCCACGGTATGGCGAGCGCCGAGCCCCTGACGATCGGCGCTAGCGGCTATCCACTGCTTCTTCAGAGCGGTGAGACCTACCAGGGCCAGCCGTTGCACGACCGGCAGCATCCTCACGATCTCTTCATGGAGCTGTCGGCCCTTTACGAACGGCCGATCAGCCGAGAAGTGGGCGTCATGCTGTACGCGGCGCCCGTCGGCGAGCCGGGAATCGGCCCGGTGGCATACATGCACCGCCCCTCCGCCCTGAACGACCCCTTCGCCCCGCTGGGCCACCACTGGACCGATGCCACCCACATCACCTACGGCGTTCTCACGGCGGGTCTATTCACCAGAAACGTCAAGCTCGAGGGCACCGTGTTCAACGGCCGGGAGCCGGATGAGGACCGCTACGATTTTGATTTCCACCCTCTCGATTCCTACGGGGCCCGCCTGTCGGTCAACCCGACGGCGCACTGGGCGCTGAGCGCGAGCTACGGTTACCTGAAGCAGCCAGAGGCGCTGCACCCGGAAGAGAACCAGCACCGTCTGGGTGCGTCGATCCTTCACACGGTGCGTCTGGGCCGGCATGGAGAGTGGGCGTCAGCGGTCGTCTATGGCGCTAACAAGCACGTGGAGGCGACCGATGTAGTTGGAGTCTCCGTTGTGGGTCCATGGGTCCACAGCGTAATGGCCGAGTCGAATCTTCAAATCGACCAGGCCAACAGCGTTTTCGGGAGGGTCGAGTACGTTCGCAAGAACGGCGAAGAGTTGTCTCTCCCCGGCCCGCTCCGAGATCAGGATCTCGACATCGGTGCCTTGTCGTTGGGATACGTTCGCGAGTTCGCGCGGTTCCGGGGCGCCACCTTGGGCTTCGGGGCGCGAGGGGCGATCAACCTGATACCGGGAGCTCTCGAAGACGTCTATGGCAGTCGCACCCCCGTAGGCCTGGCGGTGTTCCTGCGGGTGCGGCCCAGCTTGCTCGCGGGGGCCCACGCCACCGATGCCGAGATGCATCATGGGCACTGATCAGAGTCAGGGGCCGTCCCTGAATCGGCTGGCGCTCAGCGCCACCGTGCACTGCCTCACCGGGTGTGCTATTGGTGAGGTGCTGGGGATGGTGATCGGGACGGCACTGAATTGGGGCAACGGCGCTACCATCGCACTGTCAGTGGTGTTGGCCTTTTTCTTCGGCTATGCCCTCACCGCGCGGCCGCTGCTCGCCTCCGGCCTCGCGACCGGCGTCGTCCTCAGGCTGGCTCTGGCCTCGGACACCGTCTCGATCACGATTATGGAAATAGTGGATAACGCCCTCATGCTCGTGATTCCGGGGGCCATGAATGCCAGTCTGGGCGACCCCCTGTTCTGGGGCAGCCTGGTATTGTCGCTGGTCGTTGCCGGAGCCGCAGCCTTCCCAGCAAACCGTTGGCTCATTGCCCGAGGCCAAGGACACGCGGTGGTTCACCGTCACGGCCACATGTGACGGACTAGCGAGGCAGTCTGCGCCTGGATGGGGCAGTGTCTCGGTGTAGGGAACCGCCTTGAGAAGCTGGTGCCTGGTCCACGGCCTCCAGTACCCGTCGCCGCTGCCCCGGGGTGACGATGTCGCGCTCCACCACCTGTCGCACGATCCGGGCGACGAACGAGTACCCGCGCGGCTCCGCCACCAGCCACCGGTGCCACTCCAGCTCGTCCAGCGCCCGGCCTACATCCTCCGTTTCCAGTGACAGCGCCCGCTCCAACAGGGCAGGAGGCACCAGGTCCCCCAGAACTGCGCTGGCTGCCAGCACCCTTTGCGCCGGCGGGCTCAACCGGCGAACCCCGATGCGGATGGCCGCGACCACTGCATCCGGGAGGTGGCCCGGGAGGCTCTGGTCGAGCGTATGAAACGGCTCCGGCCATGTCCCCGCGAGGGTGCCGAGATCGAGGCCGAGCGCGACGGCGCGCAGCAGCTCTACCGCCAGGAGCGGCAGGCCAGCGGAATCGGTTGCCACCCGGCGCACAACCCGGTCGATCGCGACCGAGTCGTACCCCGGCAGCATTCGCTCGGCCAGGTGGCGAAGCCCCGCTCGATCCAGCACCCGGAGCCGTACCGTCTGCCCCCGGAGCTCGCTGCCGACCTTGACCCGGAGCTCGTCCAGCTCGGGTCTCGGCGGGTAGGGCGCGATCGCGAGGACCAGCGTCAGCGGCGTGGCGGCCAGGTCGCGAAGCACGGCGCCGAGCGACAAGGCCGAATCCTGGTCGAGCCACTGCGCGTCGTCCACTGCGATCACAACCGGCTCTTCTTCCACGGCCGCCCGAAGCGCCTCGGCGAGAGCACGGCCCAACGGGTGCGGTGCGGCCAGCCCGGCGGCCCCGCTGAATCGCTCTGCCCATTCGGGCAGCACCGCGGCAAACGCGGCGAGGGCGGCTGACGGACTCGCGCCAACGCCCGGAGCATCGAGCAGACCGCCGCGAGCGAGCGCAAGCACACCGCTCCACGGTTCGGCCCGGTCCGCCTCGACTGCCCGTGCGGCAACCACCGGCGTCCCGTCGAGCCGCAGGCGGGCCAGGAACTCGTCCAACAACCGGGTCTTCCCCATCCCGGCATCCCCCTCGAGCACGAGCAGGGTCGCGCGGCGCGCGAGGGCTGATCCGGCCGACGTCTCCAGCAGTCGCTGAAGCTCCGGTCCGCGTCCCTCCAACGGCGGCCGAACCACGGGGATGTCGTCGACGTGCCCCCCTAGAATCTCGGCTCGGGGGGCCCGTTCGCGCCGAACCCGCTCCATCAACGACCGGGTCTCCTCGCTGGGCTCGACCCCGATCTCCGCCGCCAGACGGGACTGGAATTCCTCGAAGAGGGCGAGCGCGCCCGCCCGGTCGCCGGCCAACGACCGACAGCGCACCGCACACCGGAGGGCCAACTCGGACATCGGTTGGAGGCCAAGCGCGCGGATTGCAAACCCGCAGCCCTCCTCGACCTTTCCGACTTGCGCGTGGGCTTCCGCGCAGCTCACCAGCACCTCCACCCCACGCCGGCCCCAGATGCCACGCTCCGCGGCAAGCCAATCCTCGAACTCAGAGGCTTCGGGCAGCGCGAAGCCTTCGAGAAACTCACCCGAGACCAGCTCGGCTGCGGTCACCCAGTCTCCGGCAGATGCGGCCTCCTCCAGCCGGTCCACGTCCAGCTGCACCGACGCGGTCTCCAGCCGGACCTGACCGACCGTTACCTCCACGGACCCTTCGCCGGCGTGATGGCGGATCACCCGCAAGGCCTCGCTCAGCGAGTGGCGGGCCGCGGCGTCGGTCCGGTCGCCCCAGAGCAGCCCGATCAGGTGCTCTCGAGTTCGTCCTCTTCGAGGCGACCGTGCGAGATAGATCAGCAGCGCAAGATGTTTGCGCCAAAGGAGTTCAGGAGGTGCAGGCCCCCCGTCAACGCTCAGCTCAACCGGGCCCAGGGTGCGGCAGAGAATCATGGGCGTCTCTCACTTGACGACGGCTTGATGCCGGGAGGCAGCATACAGGTCACGACGCGCGCCCAGGCATTCAGCCAGGAGTCAGCATGTTAAGCCAACCTCGATCGCTCTTCGACAGCTCCGTCGCTGCCCTTGTCTTCGTCAACGCCTGCCATCGAGCAGCGCAGCGAGCTACGGCTCCGACGCTGGGCCGTGCTCCCCGGCTCACGGGCGGGAACGCCACAGCCGTGCCCATCCAGTTCGCGCCAGAACCCGACCCGACCACGAATGTGGTGAATCTGGGCCAGGAACAATCGACGGGACCGCTGCCTCTCGGTTTCGAGTTCGAGTTCTTCGGCGCACGGTACACCATGTTCGATCTCTCGTCGGAGAGGGACGCTCGGGCGCCCCTCGTTTCCTGGCTGCTCCGGTTCCCGAGGAGCCACTTCCTTCCCCTGAACTTAAACGCCGACCTGAAGGGGTTTATTGCGCTGGGGTCAACCGACGGGTGCCCCCAGGGTCGGAGCCAGGTCGCATATGAGGTGCGTGGACCCGCTCAACGGCGCCGACTCGTCCTCTCGTTTACTCTGGTCCCACCGTTCCCCGAAGACGGGCTGGGGACGCTGACAGTCCAGCTGGTCCTCCATGAGCGGACCGGGATGATCGATGTCCATTCCCGGCGCCGCGACACGGTTGCGTCCAAGGTCAAGGAAGAGGCGGTCCGCTTCACCACCTCACCCTCGATGAGCGCCGCTTGACAGTCGCCCCAGCGCAGGGATACTGAGAGAAGGCCTCATCGCTTCTCCTCGTGCTGGATCGGAGTGCGCATGCCGAAGGTGTGCCCCTGGCTGGTGCCGTGGGTTGTACTGGGAACGCTTTGCGGCGACCTCGAAGCGCAATCGGCGCAGGCGTTCTCGCTCCAGGCCTCCGGGCTCGTCAATGGGATATTTCGCGGCGTATTCGAGGGCCTGCAAAACGGCGTGGGTGGGGAGGCGCAGTTGCGCTACACACCCGGGGCCCTCTCAGTGGGCGCCGGTTTCCAGTTCACGAGTCATGAGCTGGACGACCGGATGGACAACGCACAACTCTATGGCGGATTCCTGGAGCCCCGCTACCGGATTCACGCGGGAAGCAACGTGGTGGCTCCCTATGTTTCGGCTCGGTTCGCGGTGCTCAAGGTTGGGTTTTCCGGGGGAGACCTTTCGCTCTCCTCGCCTTTCATCCAGCTGAACGGCGGAGGCGGCCTCCTCACCCGGCTGGGCCCGCGCCTCAATCTCGACGTTGGAGCTACCTTCGGGTACAACTGGCTGGGAAGCGGCACGCTAACCAGCCGATCGAGCGGAATTGCGCTACCGGTAGAATCGAGCTCCGGTACCAATGTCGTCTTCCGGCTGGGCCTGGCGATCGGGCTCCGCGACTGACGGCCGACAAGAGTTGCTTCTAGAGCTTGGGTGATCCCACGATCCTGCAGCTCGATATCTCCCACCCATTCCCGCTCCTGGCGAATTCGGCGCGGAAGGCCGGCCGGCTGGTCAGGCGGCCACCGAATGCGTCTTTCCACGCGAGTTGAAAGCTGAACTCCGCCGCTGCCCTGCTACCGAGCTGTCGGATGCCATCGACTCGCTCACCCACGACCGCTGACCACTCCTCAGTCCGGAGAATGCGCGTCAGCTTGTTCAGCTTCTCCCGGTCCGACTTGTCCACTGGGCGGTACAGCTCTGTCACGCGATCGACGTTCTTGGAGCGAAGCGCGTCGTAGCATTGCTGCACGCCTTCCTGTATGCCGGCGTCCTCCGGCATCGTGACGGCAGGTTCGGCCACGGGTTCTACCGGCTCCTCGGACTCCCAGGACCCTGACTCATACGCCTGAACCAGGAGTGTATCAGGAGAGATGTCGGCGGCGAACACCGTCAGCTGAGATCCTGCAGCGGTGGAGCCGCTCCTGGCTGTGATGGTCGCGGTGCCGGGAGCGTACCCTCGTACCCGTCCAGTTCGCGCTTCGACCGCCGCGATCCGTGGTTCATTCGAGCTCCAAAAAACATCCGCCGCCGCCAGCGGAGCGCCCTTCTCATCGAGCGCGGCTGCTGCCAGCGTGACAGTGTCGCCCACCCGGAGCGAGTCGTGGGGCGCGATAGATACGGAGGCAGCGGCCGGCGGCTCCTCGGTCGTGCCTCGGACCACGATCGCCGTGCTGGCCCGCATCTCACCGCTGGCCGCCACCACCCGCGCGCGGCCGGGACCGACCGCGTGCACCAAGCCGGTCGCCGAGTCGACCCGGACAACGGCGGGATCGGTCGAGGACCAAATTACGTTGGAGCCAGGCACGCTCCGTCCGGCAAGATCCCGGACCTCGGCCACAAACCGCGTGGACGCCCCAGGAAGCAGGGCCCGGCGGGATTGCTCGATCGTCACGGAGGCCGGCGCACCCCTGAGGATAGCCGCAACCGGCTCGGTGGTGGCTGCCTGGAAGGATTCGCCTTCTGCAACCTGCGTCGTCCTTGACTGATTTGCGCGATTGAGCGCAATATCTCGCAACCCGCCGTAGAGCCACAGCACCGGTGCAAGTACTAGAAGAGCGCCCACCGACCCCGCCAGAACCCAGGGCCGACGGGAGCGCGCCGCGTGCCGCCGCCTGAGCGGACGGCGCTCGTCGGGGGCTGAGGCAACTTCTCGCGGCTTGGCCAAGGGTGGTCGGGCGCGCTTCGGAGCGGGGGCTGCCTGCTCGACCTTGATGCCGACCGAAGCGCTGGCTCCCTCGCAGCTTGCCTGCAGCACAACCGAGCCTGGTCCCAGTGTCGCGACCCAGCCGCTCGTCGTAACGATTGCGACGCCCACATCACTGGTGCTCCAGTGCACCGTACGGCCGAGGAGGAAGCCACCGCGGTAGTCCAGCGGTGTCGCGGTCAGCACAAATGAATCGCCCGCTTTCACCGATTTTGGTGGGGCCGAGACCTGAACAGTCACAACACCGGCGTCTGCCTGTGCGTCGGCCTCGTCGTCCGCTAGCGGCGGCGCGATGTGCACCTGGAGTCGCGCTCGGACTCCCTCGCACGTTGCGGTGAGCCGAGCGGAACCAGGTGCGACCGCGGTTGCCTCCCCCCTCGATCCATCGACGCGGAGAACCTCGGGGGTGTCCGTTGCCCATTGGACCGGTCGCCCCGGCAGCGGCGCGCCGCGCTCTCCCTTCAACAAGGCCACGAGCATGAAGCTGTCTCCCGTCTCGAGGGCAGCCGGTGGCGGGAGAATGGAAATGCTGCGTACCAGTCCGGCCGGTGTTACCAAGCGCGCCGTGGATGCTTTCGTTCGAGGGGTACTCGAAGTGGGTTTCCCCAGCAGGGATGAGGCCGGGTCGGGAGTGGCGAGCCGGCAGAGGTCAGCCAGGAGTGGATCCTCCTCCTCGAGCGGCGTGGCGCCAAGTGCAGTCTTTGCCTGAGCGATGCTGGGCCAGCGCGCCGCTGGATCCTTCTCCAGCATGCGCAGCACGGCGGCCTCCAGCTCGGGTGGACATTCCCCGTACAGGTCCCGGATGGGCTGCGGCGGCTGCTCGAGGTGGGCCCGCATGACGGTCAGGGTCGAGCCGATAAAAGGCGAGACGCCGGTGATCATCTCGTAGGCCACGGCGCCGAGCGCATACTGATCCGACGCTCCCGAGACATCGGCGCCGCTGCACTGCTCGGGGCTCATGTACGCCGGCGTCCCCACCAGCGCACCAGGGTGCGTCGCACTGGGCTGCTCAGCCACCTTGGCGATGCCGAAATCGGTGACTACCGCGTTGCCATCCTCATCGATCAGGATATTGGCGGGCTTGATGTCACGGTGGACTACTCGAGAGCGGTGGGCGTAGCTGAGCGCCGATCCTACCTGGGAAAGTATGGAGCGGACAATCGGAAGCGGCAGCCGGCCGGCCTGATGCATCACATCCTCGAGCGCGCGGCCGCGAATGTACCGCATCACGAAGAAATGCAGGCCCTCGGCCTGCCGCACCGAGTGCACGGAGACGATGTTGGGGTGATTCAGATTCGCGATGGTGATGGCTTCACGCTTGAATCGCTCGGCCATCCCTTCATCCATGAGCAGGCCGGGCGACATGACCTTGATCGCGACTTTGCGGTCGAGCGAGATCTCATGCGCCAGGAAAACGGCAGCCATGGCCCCTCGCCCCAGCTCGGGGCC
>DATBSM010000019.1:0-3373 GCA_036559785.1 Gemmatimonadales bacterium | reverse complement strand
AGCTCCGTGCGGTCCTGGATTCCCCGTCCGCTTCAGTCCCGATGGCCTGATGCCGATACCAGAAATACCCCCTTGCAAGCACTGCGGGTTAACTGGCTGTCGGAGGAAGTATGGGACGGAGACTTGCTCCGGCCCGCCTGGTCTGGGCGGCTGGACTACTGCTGGCGCTGACTGGATGCGGCTTTGATCCCGAAGGGGATGTGCCGCTCGATCCACCGCCAATCTATCGCGAATGGTTTGCGAAGACGGAAGCGTGTTCCGGCCGGACCGGAAATTTCGAGCGGCTGCGCTGGTCGGTCATAGAAGGCTACAGCTTTCCTTGTTCCAGCGGTCAGTGCGCGGGGCATTGGCGCACCAATCACCACATCTTCCTCGCCGGCGATTGGGCCATGGACGAGATGGTCGTGAGGCACGAGATGCTGCACGATCTTCTCGAGCGGACCGGCCATCCTGATCCACCGTTCGGCGTGGGTTGTCCGCTGACATGGGCGAGCTGGAATGGCGGGGCTACCGGCCTCGATGTCGGCCGCGTGAGGCCGCAGGATATCGACTAAAAGGGCGACCCGGGGTTGAAGTTCTTGCCCACTTCCCGGGCCACCGAATCGGCGCGCGCGGCCAGCGCGCTCCGTCCTGCCTTCGCAAAGGCCCGCGCCGCCCCACCGTACACCACCGAATACAACTGAAGAATCGACCCCGAGGGCCGGTCCACCCAGCCCCTGGGTCGATCGCGCGTCGCTGCTGGCCAGTGGTACACGTCCCAGAGCAGCTTCTCCGTCCGGGGCAGATCGAGGAAGCCGAGGCTGGGACTCAGCACGATCGAATCGTTGGCCACCACCGGCCTCGGCATCAGCTTCCGCACGAATCCCTGGGAGACGAGATAAGGGCTCAACCCCAGCGTCTGATCGGGATAGCCACCGTCGCTCCAGCTGAAGAAGATCGGTCGCTTGCCCATGTTATCCCTGATCAGAAAGACCGTGGCCAGATCCTGCAGCATCAGGTATTCCTCGCCGAACGCGATCTTCAGGCTGTCGAACGCCACGCCTCCATTGGCCGGGACCTGCATCGCCTCCGGCAAGCTGTCAAGCTGGGTGCCGGTCAGAGCGAAGACCGACTCCTTCGGGTGCGGCCAGCCGGGCCGCGCGGGCTTGGTCCCCTTGATGGTGTCGGTGAGCGGCACCCCCGACTCCGCCGGCTGCGGCCTCCACAATGCCGCCGCCTCAGCCGCATCGAACTGAGGGGTCTGCCGGCGCTGGAGCTGCCGCAGGTGCCAGCGGGTATTCATCAGCGACAGGTTGGCCAGGGTAACGTCCCGGCGAATGCCCTCTACCTCCTGGGCGTACCACAGCGGGAAGGTGTCGTTGTCGCCCGCCGTAATCAGGATGCCGTAGGGCTCCACCGACTGAAGGATGTCATGGGCAAAATCCCGGGGCAGAGTCTCGTGCGCCCGGCTGGCGGTGAGCCGGTTGCCAAAAATCGGAATCAACGCCAGGACGAGCACCAGACTGGCTGCGGCCCAGCGGCTGGCTGAAGTGCCCGCATCGCGAAGGAACTCCACGATCGCGCGCATGACGGCCCCAAACCCCAGCGCGACGAACAGGCCGAACACCGCGAATGATCCGATGAAGAAGTAGTCCCGCTCGCGAACTTCGCGCGGCAGAGACTCCTCACCCGGATACTGGGAGAAGCCGTACTTGAAGTTCATGTAGTACACCAGGCCGATCGACAGCGTGCCGAGCAGCGCGAGCGCAGCCAGGCCGGCGCGGCGGTCGCTCTTCCAAAGGGCCCAGAGTCCACTGAGGCCGAGAACGGTGAACACCGCGGTGGCGATAGGGGCAAACCGCGCCCAGTCCTTGGCGAACTGCCAGGAGTAATACTGCCAGAAGTTGGCCAGCTGGGCGGTGAACGTAGCCTGGCGCTGGGTCAGGTCCGGCTTCCCGTATTGCACCCGGTTGAGCACGTCCTGAAGCGCCTGAAAGGTCACCGGCTCGCCTTCATTAATCGGCGGGAACTGCGCGGCGCGCAGCGGAAGCCAGATGTAGTTGAGCGAGATGCCCACGATGACGGCCGTAAGCCCGAGATATACCAGCGGATCGCGGGGAGTCTTCCAGAGGGCGTAGCCCAGGACCCCAAGCGTGCCCAGGATCAGGGGCACCTGGAGCGGCCCCCCCACGAACATGTCAGTCCACTTGCCGGAGACGGCTAGCAGCAGGGCCCAAAAGGTCACCAGCGCCCAGGGCCGGAGCACTGTTCGCCAGTCGGTCCAGAGGACATACACCGCCAGGGCTGGAAGGGCGAGTACCCCCATCAGGTGATTAGTGGAGGTCAACGCCATCACGTACGCAATGAGCACCAGCCAGCGGTCTCGGTGAGTGCCGGGCTCGTCGTCGCCCCAGCGCACCACCAGCCACATCACCACCGCGATGGACAGCAGTGAGAGGGTGTACACCTTTTCGTTGACCGTGGACTGGTTCCACACAGTCCAGGACGTCGCGCTGACCAGGATGCCGGCGAACGCCGCACCGTACCGGGCCCAGCGATGCGGCACGATGCCCCGCAGCCACCGCTCGGCCACCAGGAACCACAGGCCGGCCGCCGCGGCGCTGGTGACCGCGGCGAACAGATTGATGCGGACCGCGTACGAGGCCGCCAGCGGCAGAAGACCGAAGACGTGAGCCAGGATGACGAAAAACGGATTGCCCGGCGGGTGGGGGATCCCCAGCACCTTGGCGGCCGCGATGTACTCGGAGGTATCCCAGAACGCGGTCGTGGGCGCCAGCGTGGCGAGGTAGATCACGAACACCACAATCGCCGTCACGAACGCCCATAAGTAAGGTGGACGCTCGGAAGCCACCGGATTGAGTTCCCGCTCACTGCTCACCGCTCACCTCTCACCGCTTAGTGTCTAAACTGCCGCTTACCGGTCATGACCATCGCCATGCCGTGGCGGTCTGCCGCTTCTACCACCTCGGCGTCGCGGACGGAGCCCCCGGGCTGAATGATCGCGGTAACACCCGCCCCCGCGGCGTGCTCGATCCCGTCGGCAAAGGGGAAAAAAGCGTCGGAAGCGAGCACGCTTCCGGCCGGGTCGTGTCCCTGCTGCCGCGCTTTGTGCACCGCCAGAAAAACGCTGTCCACCCGGCTCATCTGCCCCGCGCCGATGCCGATTGCCGCTTCCCTACGTGCCAGCAGGATGGCGTTCGACTTGACGGGTGCGACCGCTGCCCAGGCAAATCGGAGATCGTTCCACTCTGCCTCGGTCGGTTGCCGCTTGGTGGGGACCGTCCATTCCGCCTCGGACGGGTCGAACTGAAACTGGTCCTGCACCAGAAAGCCGCCCCGGACCCGCTTGTAGTCCAGCGCTCCCGCCCCTTTC
>DATBSM010000018.1:0-10957 GCA_036559785.1 Gemmatimonadales bacterium | reverse complement strand
GCGATGGGTACACCCTCCAGATCGACGCCGGCGCTCCCCAGCCGCTCGGCCCGAACGCCACGCTCCGCTTTCCAGAGGTGGCTCCCGGTTCCCACTCGGTCCTGCTGGCCGGTGCTTCGGCCAACTGTGCCGTGCAGGCTGACAACCCGCGTTCCATCAGCGTCACGGCTGGCGAGACGGTCATCCTGACCTTTGCTGTCGCCTGCACCGCTACGACTGGAAGCCTCCGCGTCACCTCTACGACCACCGGGTCCTCCCCGGACACGGATGGATACGCCGTCATCATCGATGGAAGTACCCACGGGGCGCTCGCGATCAACGGTGAGACGGTTGTCGATGGGCTGAGCCAGGGCTCGCATACGGTTGGCATCGGCGGCGTGGCCGGAAACTGCCAGGTCGAAGGTGACAATCCCCGCTCCCTCCCTATCACGGCGGGCTCCGCGGCCGAGACCGGGTTCACCGTCACCTGCCAGGCGCCTCCACCGAACAGTGGAACCATCTACATCACCACGGCGACGAGTGGCCCCGGGGTTGATATCGATGGCTACGCCTTCACGGTTGACGGGGAGGCCGAACAGCCCATCGGTTCCAACGCGACTGCCCCGATCAACAATCTCGGCGCTGGCACGCATTCGGTTCGCCTTACGGGCGTGGCGGAGCATTGTACGCTCACCGGGGACAACCCACGGAGCGTCGTGGTGCCGGGCGGCGGTGCGGTGTCGGTGACGTTTACCCTAAGCTGCCAGGCCACGACCGGCAGCATCGAAGTCACCACGGCCACGAGTGGCCCCGACCCGGACACCGATGGATTCGTGGTTGCCGTCGACGGTGGATCACGCCAGCCCATTGGAGCGAATGCCGCCATTACCGTCGCTGGCGTCCAGGCTGGAGTTCGGAGCGTGAGCCTCTCGGGTGCGGCGGAGAACTGTGTCGTCCAGGGGAACAACCCCGAGACCGTCTCCGTGACGCCGGGCAACACTGCTGCGGTGACGTTTACGATCGTCTGCACCAGCCGCACCGGAACCGGGACCATTGCGATCACGGCCAATCCGCCGGTGTCTGCGTTGAGCGGAGAGGTGTTCGATCCGGCGGTTCAGCCGGCGGTCGAAGTGAAGCAGGGCGACAATCCGGCGGGCGGAGTCGAGGTGACCGCCAGTCTGGCATCCGGGGGCGGCACGCTGCAAGGGAAGGTCACCGCCACTACCAGCAGCAGCGGAGTGGCGAAGTTCGTAGACCTGGGCATCGAGGGAACCGGCGACCACACCCTAAAGTTCACCACCGGCACGGCGAGCGTGACCTCCTCGCCGGTGACGCTGTCCGCGTTGTCGCGCGAAGCTACGTTGGGCAAGTGGGGCCCGGTCGTGCCCTGGGACATCGTGCCCCTTCACATGACGCTGCTGCCCACCGGAAAGATTTTCGCCTGGGGCAAGACCGATGTCGCCGACACCATGGGGATGCCGCGGATCTGGGACCCGTCTGCAGGCTCTCCCTCTACTGCCACAGAAATCCATGTCGATGACATGCTCTTCTGCGCCGGGCACACCTTGATGCCCGACGGTCGCTTGATGGTATCGGGCGGACACCATAAGGACGATGCCGGGATCAAGACGACCTACTTCTTTTCCGCCAGCAGTGGCGCCCCCCAAAAGGGGCCCGACATGGCCAATGGCCGCTGGTACCCCACCGTCACCGTGCTGGAAGACGGGCGGGTGCTCACCATGGCCGGACGGAATGAGGCCAAGACAGTGGTGAGAACGCCAGAGATCTGGGAGAGTGGAGCCTGGCACGAGCTGCCCGGCGCCGGCACCCTGGAGATCCCCTATTACCCGCGGAACTTCGTCGATCCCAAGAACGGGCTCATCTTCTACGCCAGCGAGCGGGTCCAGTCCCGCTGGTTTGATGTGGATGGTACGGGCGTCGGTGGTGGCCGCGGGAGATGGACCTCGGGCCCGTCGCACAACTTTGGCTTCAATCGAGACTACGGTTCCGCAGTCATGTACGACACGGGCAAGATCCTGGTGGTGGGCGGAGGCGGGTACTTGAGTTGGCCCACGCCGGACGCCACAACCGGCACCCCCACGGCCACCGCCGAGGTGATCGATCTCAACAGAATGTCCCCGTCCTGGCAAAGCACCGGCTCGATGGCCAACCGGCGGCGCCACATGAACGCAACCGTTTTGCCCGACGGCCAGGTGCTCGCGACCGGCGGCACCAGCGGTGGTGGGTTCGTCAACATCAACGAGGGGAACGCGGTCAAGGCGGCCGAGCTGTGGAACCCGGAAACAGGGCAGTGGACCACCCTGGCGAGCAGCAGCGTCATGCGAGTCTATCACTCCGTCTCGCTGCTCCTGCCCAATGGTACCGTGCTCCACGGGGCGAGCGGCGACGCGATGGCCGGAGCGGTTCCGGTTCCGCCGGAGCGGAGCCACGAGATCTTCCAGCCACCCTACCTGTTCAAGGGCGCGCGGCCGACGATCAGCTCGGCGCCGACCTCGGTCGGCTACGGGGAGACCTTTTCAGTTGCCACGCCCAACGCGGCCCAGATCACCGAGGTCCGCTGGATCCGCCTCGGCTCGGTTACCCACGCCTTCGACGCCGGCCAGCGGGCGAACACCTTGAGCTTTGAGATCAACGGGGGGACGGTCGATGTGAAGGCGCCGCTGCTGCCGCGCCAGGCGCCGCCGGGGCATTACCAACTCTTCATACTAAACCGGAACGGCGTGCCGTCGGCCGGGAAGATCATTAGAGTCCAGTAGGCCTCAGTACGCTCTGGTGTAGACGCTCGACCTCTTCACGTGCCCGCAGTACCCACCCCGCTGTTTCCCGGCCTCCTCCCCCCAAATCGTTGAAAGCCTCGTCCAAGTACTAGCCAGGCCATGCTCCCTTCGCATTGCGCATCCCCGCGATGATGTGGTCAGCACACCAATCGGGTCGGACTTCGTGAACCTGGGAGGTGTGCGGTTGAACCGGCTCCAAGGCCAATGAAGTGGCGAAGGGAGCTCCCAAGGCGGTTGTGCAGCTTAGAAGCCACTTCGATACTGGCCGGGAAGTGACCACAGGTCTTGAATTTAGCGTGAGAGAGAGAGATCTTCCCGGGCTGTCTCAGGGGGCGTTAGCCTCCAACTAGCTCTGAGTGGTGCCTGATGATTCGAGTAACGGCGGTACATCCCGATTCAATCGCGGCCGAGCTGGGGCTCCTGGAAGGCACGGAGCTCCTGTCGGTGGACGGCCGGGAGCTGGAAGACTTTCTGGACTGGGAGTTCCTCACCGCTGAAGAGGAGTTCCTGCTGCACGTGCGCCAGCCGGGAGGCGAGGAGATAGAGTTCGAGATCGAACGACCCCTGGGTGAGCCGATCGGTCTGGAGCTCGAACCGGCCCGGATCCGGCGATGCGCGAACCGCTGCGATTTCTGCTTTGTGGACGGGCTGCCCGATGGCTTGCGCGACGTGCTTTACATCCGGGACGACGACTACCGCCTCTCGTTCCGGTACGGCAACTTCGCCACGCTGACTAACCTCAAGGCCCATGACGTCCAGCGGATCATCGATTACCGTCTGTCACCGCTATACGTCTCGGTGCACGCCACCGATCCTACCGTCCGACGCTATCTCTTGCGGAATCCTACGGCACCCGAGGTCATCCCTCAGCTGCGCGAGTTCGCAGACCACGGGATCGAATTCCACACCCAGATCGTGATGTCCCCCGGAGTGAACGACGGGCCGGTCCTGCGGCAGACGCTCACCGAGCTGTATCAGTTTGGCCCCGCGATCATCGGTTGCTCGGTGGTGCCGGTGGGTCTCACCGAATATTCCAAGCACCATCTGGTACGGGAGCCCACTGCGGCGGAATGCCGGGCGGCGATCGAGCTCATAGACGAGCGGGCCGCCATCGCGCGGGCGGAGCGGGGCATCAACTGGGCCTTCGGCGCCGACGAGCTCTACGTCAGGGCGGGCGTCGAGCTTCCAGGCGCGGAGATCTATGACGGCTTCGATCAGGTCGAGAACGGGGTTGGCTCGGTGCGCTGGCTGCAACAGCGGATCGAGAGTGTGTCGGACGAGCTGCGCGGCTGGGGAGGGAAGCGCATCGCGGTGGTGACCGGGACCGCCATGGGCCAGCTGATGCCCATGGTGCTCGAGCCGCTGGCCCGGGCGACCGGTGCCGAGTTCGAGCTCATCCCGGTCATCAATTCTCTCTTCGGCCCAACGGTCACGACAGCTGGACTGCTCCCCGGTATGGCGATGCAGCAGGCGCTGAACGGCCGCCGGGACCTCGATCTGGTGCTGCTCCCGGCTGAATCGGTGAACGACGATGGGCTCTTTATCGACAACATGAGCTTCGAGGTTCTCACCCACTCGATGCCGGCCGCGGTGCGCCTCTCCAGGGATTTTGCCGACGCGCTGCAGGTCCCGGTGGCCGCATGAGCAAGCCGACCGTCGCCATCGTTGGCCGCCCGAATGTCGGCAAGTCCACCCTCTTCAATCGGATCATGGGCGGCCGTCCAGCCATCGTATCGGAACAGCCGGGCACCACCCGCGATCGCCACTTCGGCGACGCCGATTGGCAGGGCCGCCGCTTCTGGCTGGTCGACACTGGCGGCCTGCTGCCTGACTCTGACGACTCGATGGATCGCTCCATCAGGCGCCAGGTGGAGTTCGCGCTGGACGAGGCGGATGTGGTGGTGTTCATCGTGGACGGCCGGGAAGGGCTCAATCCGGTCGATCGGGCCATCGCGGATTACCTTCGGAAGGCAGGGCGCCCGGTACTGCTCGCTGTAAACAAGCTGGATAACCTGGAGCAGAGCACCGAGCAGTACGGATTCTACTCGCTCGGGTTCGGCGATCCGGTCGGGGTGAGCGCGGCGATCGGGAAGGGGAGCGGTGATCTCCTGGATGCCATCGTCGAGCGCCTCCCACCCTACAACCAGGGTGAGGATGAAGACACCATCAACGTGGCCGTGGTGGGGCGACCGAACGTGGGGAAGTCGTCTGTGGTAAACCGGCTCCTGGGCGAGGAGCGCCACGTCGTGGCAGCCGAGGCCGGCACCACGCGCGACGCGATTGATTCGGTCTTGCGCTTTGAGGGCAAGACACTCAACTTCATAGATACCGCAGGGTTACGCCGCAAAGCTAAAGTAGAAGATGATCTGGAGTTCTATTCCTCACTCCGGACGGAACGGGCGATCGAGCGGGCCCAGGTCGCCGTGCTCGTAGTGGACGCGGCAGTTGGGCTGCACAACCAGGACCTCCGCATAGCCACCCAGGCCTGGGAGGAAGGCGCCGGCCTGATCGTCCTGGTGAACAAGTGGGATTTGATCGAGGAGAAGGACGCCAACACCGCCCGACAGGGTCAGGAGGCGCTGGTGGCCAAGGCGCCGTTTCTCCGCTACGTGCCGTTCCTCTACGTGTCGGCCCTGACGGGGCAGCGGGTGCGGAAGGTGCTCGACCTGATCCTGGGAGTAGCGGCGGATCGGGAACGGCGGGTCCCCACCGCGGAAGTGAACAAGGTGCTCGCGTCGCTGATCGAGCGAAACGCGCCGCCCCAAAAGCCTGGCGAGGAGGTCAAGCTGCTCTACGCTTCGCAGATCGCTACCGCGCCTCCCACGCTGGCCATCGTCAGCAACCGGCCCGATGAGGTACCCGAGTCGTATCAGCGGTACCTGGCGAACGGCTTTCGAGAAGCCTGGCCCTTCACCGGATCGCCGTTGCGGCTGAAATTCACCAGTCGAGGATCTCGACGCTGATGCCTCAAGCCGTCCCGTGGCTTCTCGCTTCCTACTTTGTGGGGGCCATACCGACGAGCTATCTGCTCAGCCGACTCTTTGCCGGAATCGATCTTCGAAAGCACGGCAGCGGAAATCTCGGCGCCACCAACCTCTATCGGGTTCTGGGCTGGAAATACGCGATTCCAGCGGCCGCGGTCGATATCGCCAAGGGTGCCATCCCCGTTCTCGTCTTCGCTCCCCAGGTGTCCGACTCCCAGCTGCTTGCCCTCGGATGCGGTGTGGCGGCCATCCTTGGACATGTGTTTTCGGTGTTCGTCGGATTCAAGGGAGGGAAGGGGGTGGCCACCGCGGCGGGTGTCATGCTGGGCCTCGCCCCACTGGCCCTGACGGTTGGGGCGGTGGTCTGGGCGGTCCTGGTCCGGGTCACCGGTTACGTCTCGGTCGCCAGTATCGCCGCGGCCGCCGTGCTCCCGGTAGCCGTCTATCTGCTGGAGGATTCGGCTTCACCAACCCTTTTCTGGATCGCCACGGCAATAGCGGCGGGCGTGATCCTTCTCCACCGGCGAAATATTCAGCGTCTCCTCAACGGAACGGAGAACCGGTTCGGCCGTAAGGCGGCGAGTGCACCCCGGCCATGACGCCCATTGCCGTGCTTGGCGCGGGCAGCTGGGGCACGACGCTGGCCAATCTCCTGGCGGTCAAGGGAGAGAGCGTGCGGCTCTGGGCCTACGAGCCGGAAGTGGTGGCGGCGGTCAACCAGCGGCATGAGAACCCAGTATTCCTGCCCGGCATTCCCCTGGCGCCAGGCCTTCGCGCATTCGCCGACGTGCGGGAAGCGGTGGCCGGGGCAGCGGTCATCGTCTCTGTCGCTCCGAGTCACGCCGTCAGATCGGTGATCTCGGGACTCAAAGGCCGGGTAGGGGCGGGGACGCTGGTAGTGAGTGCCACCAAGGGCATCGAGACCGATACTCTGGCACTCATGTCGAACGTGTTCGAGGAGTGTCTCCCCGACGTTCGTTTCGCGGCGCTGTCGGGGCCCAGCTTCGCCCTGGAGGTATGTCAGGGCCAGCCAACGCTGGTGGTAGCGGCGGCACGGGACGAGGCCACCGCGCGAGACGCGCAGCGGATCTTCGCCACGCCACGATTCCGGGTCTACTCGCATGACGACGTGGTGGGGGTCGAGCTTGCCGGCGCGCTCAAGAATGTCATCGCCATTGCCGCGGGTATTCTCGAGGGGCTCGGCTTGGGGCACAATCCTCGCGCCGCCCTGATCACCCGGGGGCTCGCCGAGATCACCCGGCTGGGGGTTGCCCTGGGTGCCAGTCCGCTCACCTTTGCCGGCCTGGCCGGCATGGGAGACCTGATCCTGACCACCACCGGAAGCCTGAGCCGGAACCGCGCTCTGGGCGTGGCGCTGGCCGAGGGGCAGACGCTAGAGCAGTATCGCGCCGGGCACCGCAGCGTGGCCGAGGGAGCTAACACCTCCAAGGCCGGGGCGGCGCTGGGGGAGCGAATGGGGGTCGAGCTTCCCATCATCGAGAAGGTTTGTGAAGTTCTGTTCTCGGGGAAACCTGCTCGGGAGGGTATAACCGAGCTCATGGCACGCCAACTCAAGTCGGAGCAGTGGAGATGACCACCACCCGACCGGTCCAGGAGTTCTACTCCATCGGCGAAGTCTGTTCGCTGACCGACCTGAAGCCCCACGTCCTTCGCTACTGGGAAAGCCAGTTCCGCTTCCTGAACCCGGCCAAGAACCGGTCGGGTAACAGGGTCTACAAGGGGCGCGAAGTCGAGCTGATCATGCTGGTCAAGCACCTTCTGTACACCGAGAAGTTCACCATCGACGGCGCCCGGCAGAAGATCGATCACTACCGCCGGACCGGCGAGCTGCGGGTCTCGGCACGGCGGGCGTTCGAAGCGGAGATGGCGCAGGAGGTCCGGATGACCCTGGAGGACGTGGTCGCGATCCTCGATGGCAAAGCGCCACCTAAGCGCAGCGGGGCAGCGGGGCAGGGTAGTGACGCCCAGGGCGAAGGAGCTCAGGGTGGTTAGGAACCCCAACCGATGACCAGGTCGCGTGCGGTTTCCGCCCCGCTGTCCCGCTGCCCCGCTGTACCGGTATGAACATTCTCGTGACCAACGATGACGGCGTGCTGGCGCCCGGGCTGGCGTTGCTGGCCGACGCATGCCGCGAAGTCGGCAGCGTTACCGTGGTCGCTCCCGATCGGGAGCAGAGCGGCACCTCTCACTCGCTCACCTTGCATCGCCCGCTCCGGCCCACCCGACGGCCCGATGGCGGCTGGCAGATCGATGGCACCCCGACTGATTGCGCCATGCTGGCTATCCAGGCCCTTATGCCCGAGCGGCCGGACTTCGTCTTCTCCGGGGTGAACCACGGCCCGAACATGGGTGAAGACGTGCTGTACTCGGGCACGGTGGCGGCCGCCATGGAGGCGGTGACTCTGGGTGTACCAGGCATCGCCATCTCCTTCGCGGGAAACCAGCCGGAGACGATGGCGACGTATCGGTCCCTGCTGGTGGAGCTGGTTCAGCGAATCACCCGGGTGCAGGATTTTCCCGAACAGATGCTGCTCAACCTCAACTTTCCCAGGATCCCGGCGTCGGAGGTCAAGGGCATCCAGGTGACCAAGCTGGGGAGCCGCTACTTTTCCGAGTCACTGACCCGGATGAAGGATCCCTGGGGCCGGGAGATCATCTGGATTGGGGGCGGGACAATCACCTGGACCGGCGGAGAAAACTCCGACCACCTGGCTGTTGCCGAGGGCTACGTTTCGGTCACACCACTGCACATGGATCTCACCAACTACTCGCTGCTGGAGACGGTTCGGGGATGGTCGCTGGAGGGGTAGGGGAGGGCGACAGCTACGGGGGCTACCGGACCCGGCTGGTGGAGACTCTCCGACGCAAGGGAGTGCGAGATCTTTCGGTGCTGCGCGCCATTCAGATGGTACCGCGGCACCTTTTCGTGCCGGAGAGCGTGCGCCATCGGGCGTACGACGATGTCGCCCTGCCGATCGGCAGCGGGCAGACGATCTCCCAGCCCTATGTGCAGGCGCGGTATCTCGAGCTGATCGGCCTTACGGGACAGGAGAAGGTCCTGGAGATTGGAACCGGGTCGGGGTACCAGACGGCATTGCTCGCGCTGGTGACCAGCATGGTGTTCAGCGTCGAACGCTTCGCGGGGCTGGCCCAGAGCGCACGGGCCGCTCTCGCGGCCGCCGGCGTTCGCAATGTGACGGTGCTGGTGGGAGACGGGACCCTCGGATGGCGTCCGTTTGCGCCCTACGACGCCATCCTGGTGTCGGCCGCGTCGCCGGAGGTGCCGGCTCCTCTCGTGGAACAGCTCGCGCCCGGGGGACGGATGGTCATACCGCTGGGGGATCGAGCATCCCAGACACTGACGCTGGTAGAACGCCAGGGTGACGGGTTGCGGACCAGTACCATCGCCGACGTTCGTTTCGTTCCGCTGGTCGGCGAGTTCGGCTTTCGTCAGGAATAGGCCCCGGAGACTGTACATGGACCTGCTGCCTCGCATCCTCGATCTTTTTCTGCACCTGGATCACCACCTGGGACAGCTGATCTCCCAGTATGGCACCTGGACGCACCTCATTCTGTTTCTGATCGTTTTCTGCGAGACCGGGCTCGTGGTCACCCCGTTTCTCCCGGGCGACTCACTGCTTTTCGCAGCGGGGACGTTCGCGGCGCTCGGCGCGCTGGACCTCTGGCTGGTTGTGCTGCTGCTGATCGTCGCCGCCATCGCGGGCGATACCGTGAATTACTGGATCGGCGCCTATATCGGCCCCCGGGCCTTCCGGGGCGACCTCCGTTTTCTCCGGAGGGAGTATCTCGACCGGACTCATGCCTTCTACGAGAAGCACGGAGGCAAGACGATCATCATGGCGCGCTTCGTCCCGATCATTCGCACGTTCGCACCCTTTGTGGCGGGCGTCGGGGCCATGAGCTACCCGAAATTCATCGTGTACAACGTGGTCGGCGCGGTCCTGTGGGTTGGGTTGTTCGTGCTCGGCGGCTACTTCTTCGGCAACATCGCCGCGGTGCGGGAGAACTTTACGCTGGTGATCCTCGCCATCATCACATTATCGGTGCTGCCCATCGTGGTCGAAGCGCTGAGGGCTCGCCGAAGCCGGCCGGCGTGAGCACCAGATTTGAGGTGTTCGGCATGGTGCAGGGAGTCGGCTTCCGCTGGTTCGTCGCCCGTCACGCCCGGTCGCTCGGTCTTACCGGCTATGCTCGCAACCTGCCAAACGGCAGTGTAGAGGTCGTGGTGGATGGACCCGAGGACGCGATTTCCGAGCTCGAGCGCATGCTCCGGAGCGGCCCGGCGAGCGCGCAGGTCGAGCGGGTAGAGCAGTCCACCGAGCCAGTGACGCTCCCAACAACGAAGGGCTTCGATGTCATATGACCACTAGTCCGATGGCCACGGTTGCCGAGCGGGTGCAGCAAAGCTTGCGTGCCATTCCGGATTACCCCAAGCCCGGGATCCTGTTTCAGGATATCACCCCGGTCCTCCGGGATGGGCTCCTGCTGCGAGACGTGGTCTCCGACATGTGCCGCCCGTACCTGGCTCGGGGCGTCACTCACGTCATGGGCATCGAGGCGAGAGGCTTCATCCTGGGCGGGGCAGTGGCTGCGGCGCTCGGGGCCGGATTCGTCCCGGCGCGGAAACCGGGGAAGCTGCCCTGGGAACGCGCCAGCGAGTCGTACGATCTGGAGTACGGCAGCGACGCGCTCGAGGCCCACACGGACGCCTGGACCCACGGGAGCAGGGTGCTGGTGGTTGATGATGTGCTGGCCACCGGCGGCACGGCCAAGGCAGCGGGGCAGTTGGCGCGGGGCCTGGGTGCGGAGCTGGTGGGGTGGAGCTTCCTGCTCGAGATCGGCGCACTAGCCGGACGGGAGCGCCTCTCGGGCGCTCCGTATCACTCGGTAGCGAGGGTGTAGCTCCCTTCGGGGTTGCACCGGCCGGTGCAGGGGTGCCATTTTCCCCTGTTCCGGTGGATCCGAGCGGGCTTCGGCTGCGAAACTACCTGAAGCCTTGGTTCATAAGTTAAAGCTATGCAGGTGGTTACACTCGCCCCCGTAGCTCAGATGGATAGAGCAGCAGTTTCCTAAACTGTTGGCCGCGTGTTCGAGTCACGCCGGGGGCATGCGCGCGGTGCCGTCGAGGCCGCAGGATCTCGTCAAGAACCTTAT
>DATBSM010000017.1:0-13980 GCA_036559785.1 Gemmatimonadales bacterium | reverse complement strand
ACGCAGGCTCCCACCGGATCGATCGCGTCGTCGCGGGAGATCACGGCGACCTTGGTGCGGCTGCCGACTTCGCGGGCGATGGCACGGATCTCGACCACCTGCTGCTGGATCTCCGGCACCTCGAGCTTGAAGAGCGCCTTCACGAACAGCGGATCGCCCCGTGACAGGATGAGCCGCGGGCCCTTCGGCGTCTCCTCCAGCCGCTTGAGCACGGCCCGGATGGTGTCGCCCTGATGGAAGTGCTCCCGGTGGTTCTGCTCCCGGTATGGCACGATCGCTTCGGCCTCGCGGAACTTATTGAGCATGATCACCAGCTTGCCCCGCTCGATCTGCTGGACCTCACCGGAGAGCAGCTCGCCGACCTTGGAGGTGAACTCTTCCCGGATCCGGGCGCGCTCACCTTCCCGGACCCGCTGGATGATCCGCTGCTTGGCCGCCTGCACCGCGAGCCGGCCGAACTCGGCGAAGGGAACCTCCTCCTCGAGCATGTCCCCTATCTGGAAGTCGGCGTCCTCGTACTGCGCTTCCTCCAGCGTGATCTGCCAACTGGCGTCCTCAAGGACCTCGACGACCTGCCGTAAGCGGACGACCTTAATGGTCCCCTGCAGCTCGTCTACACTCAGCTCGAACCGGACGTTCGGGCCGAACTTGCGCACCAGGGCGGCATGAATGCCGTCCCGCAGTAGCTCCAGCAGATCGGAGCGCTCGAGTTGCTTTGCCGTGGTCAGCTCGCGGAACGCGGCCAACATCTCAGTCGAACCAGCCATCCATTCACCCCCTACCGCGTTTACCCACTGTCTCCCAATCCACCACCAGCGCCGCCTCCCGAATCGAGTCCAGCGCCAACGTCACCTCAGACCCGTCGTCCAGTCGCAACAGAACGTGTTCGTCGTCGGGAACCGCCAGGATCTCGACCCGGGACTTCCCCGGGAGCGACGCCGAGCGGACTCGCGCATGCCGTCCCACGAATCGCCGCCAGTGCTCGGGCCACCGCAACGGCCGCTCGAGCCCGGGCGATGAGACCTCGAGCACGTAGCGCGGTCCGACCATCGCCCTGTGTTCCAGGAAACTTTCGAGGGACCGGCTGATCACGGCACAGTCATCGGCCGTCACTCCCTGGCCGGGTTGGCTGTCCGGGCGGTCCACCCGCAACTGCAGGATGGGACGCTGCGACGTTCCGGTCCGCTTGAGATCGACCACCTCGAAGCCGAGCCCGGCGATGTAATCGCGAATCGGTGCGAGAAGCGCGTCGGCAGACATCGGCAGAGAAAGAAAAAAAATGTGGGGGAACTCCCCCACATCGACAGTCGGCCCGAACCAGGCGCCTCCCGGGACAGCAGGTAAATATTACTCGGGAATCAGGTTGGAAGCAAGCGGGAGGGCGGGCCGCTTCCCCGTATCCCCGCCCGTCATTCCTATATATGCCACCATCCGCCCGTCGGCACCGCCAGAAGCCCGGTGACTATAAAAGGAGGACCGGTCGTGGGCCGAACACCACCCGGACGTCGTGATCTGCTGGAGCCCGAGCTGCAGAGCCTGATCTGTCAGGCGATCACGCAAGTCGAGGTGCCAAGGTCCCCGCCCTTCTGCCACCACTCCGCAAGCCTGCATGACCTCAGAACCAACTTCATAGCAGGGGCCGCAAATGCCTACACCAATGTGGATTACGATATCTGCCACTGAGCACCCGGTACTTCCGCGCAACCGGTCGACTCCCCGGCCCAGGATCCCGCCAGCAGTTCCGCGCCAGCCGGCATGGAGTAACGCCACCCCCCGTCCCGGCACAAGGAGATAAACCGGAATGCAATCGGCGATCGTGACCGTGAGGAGAATCCCGGGGGCAGTGGTGATCCACCCGTCGACTCCTTCGACCTGGATCCATCCCTGGCCCGCCTCCAGGGTCATCACCTCCACCCCGTGCACCTGGCTACCCAGCGCGACGGCGGTGAATTCATGCAGCTCGCGGCGGAACGCGCGCCAGCGGGTCATCACCTCACCGACCGGTGTGTCGCTCCAGAGGCCGAGGTCGAACCCGCGACCGGGCTCTTTCTCCCCGCGACCCGTGATGCCGGCAACGACGCCGTACCCCTCTCGCCAATCCGGGATCTCGAACCTGGGGACTTTTCCGGGAATGGGAGCTTCCCGAACCTCAGACTCGACCCTTGTACTGCCCCGCTGCCCCCCCGCCCGTGGGCGGGCACCTGCCCCGCTGCCCCGCTTCCTACCCATCCACCCGCTCGATCTCCGCGCCCAGGGCACGGAGCCGCTCGTCGATCCGCTCGTAGCCGCGCTCGATCTGGCCCACGTTGTGAATGGTGCTGGGGCCCTCCGCTGCCAGTGCCGCGAGCACCATGGCCATACCCGCCCGGATGTCCGGCGACTCGACGGTGCCACCCTTCAGGGGAGACGGCCCCGAGATCACCGCCCGGTGCGGGTCACAGAGCACGATCCTTGCACCCATCCCGATCAGCTTATCCACGAAGAAGAGACGGGACTCGAACATCTTCTCAAAGACGAGCAGCATGCCGGAGCATTGAGTGGCGGTGACAATGGTGGTCGACATCACGTCGGCCGGGAACGCAGGCCACGGCCCGTCCTCCAGCTTCGGCACGTGGCCTCCCAAGTCGGGACGCACCCTCCGCTCCTGCCCCGAGCTCACCGTCAGCCGGTTGCCTTCGATCTTGGGGCGAATACCGAGCCGTTCATACCCGAGGATGGTGCTGCGCAAATCCTCCTGACGAACCGGCTCGATGACGATGTCGCCGTTGGTGACCGCCGCGAGACCGATGAAGCTCCCGATCTCGATGTGGTCGGGCCCAATGGTGTAGGAGGTCCCCACCAGTGGGCGCCCCCCCTCGATGGTATATATGTTGGAGCCGATACCGCTGATCTCGGCCCCCATGGCCACCAGACAACGAGCCAGATCCTGCACGTGGGGCTCGCAGGCGGCGTTGCGGAGAACCGTGCGACCCTTGGCCTTCACCGCGGCCATCAACGCATTCTCGGTGCCGGTGACGCTGGGCTCGTCGAGGAAGATGTCATCGCCCTTAAGCTCCTTGGCTTCGAGCTCGTAGCGATCGCCCACCATGACCGACGCGCCGAGGTGCTCGAGCGCCAGAAAGTGGGTATCGACCCGCCGGCGACCGATCACGTCGCCGCCCGGCGGCGGCAAGGTGACGCTGCCGAAGCGCGCCAGCATCGGTCCGGCGAGCAGAATCGACGCTCGGATCTTGGCGCAGAGCCCGGGGTCGAGCGGCTTGGGCTTGACGCCGCGGGCATCCACTCGCACCGAGTTTGCGCCGTTCCATTCCGCGCTGGCGCCGAGATCCACGAGCAGCGCGAGCATGGTTTCGACGTCGCGAATGCGCGGAATATTGTCGAGGTCGACGGGACCGTCGGCCAGAATAGTGGCGGCGAGGATAGGGAGGGCGGCGTTCTTGTTGCCTGCCGGGCGCACCGTTCCGCGAAGCGGGCGTCCACCTTGGACCAAAAAACGAGGAGGCATGGCCAAAGCTGAACTGGCCGGTGAATCGCGTCAAGCGGAGGTCAGGGGGTTGCGGTGGTGCCGAGACCCCTTTGTATTAGCCAGGGGCGGGTGCCCACCAATTCATGGCGTCGCGAGCCGGAGGTACTGATTATGTGGACACTGGCACTGTTGCAGGCAGGGACCACGCCCGATTGGGTGGGACCGACCGTCGCCATATCGCTGGCGCTCATAGCACTCTCCTTCATCGGAATGGCCATCGCCGTAGCCATCGCCGCGTTCCGTCTGGCTGACCAGGTCAAGAGGCTGAGTACCCTGGTGAGCAGCCTCCAGGACGACGCCGCCCGCACCCTCAAAGGGGTGCACAGCCTGACTGAGCAGGCGCAGGAGGTGATGGTCCTGGTGCGGCACGAGGCCGGCGCCTTTGCCCAGACCGCGCGCCAACTTCGACGAAAGACGGTCCGCGCCGTAGACCGCATCGAGGCAAAGCTCGAGGACCTGGAGACGCTGTACGACGTGATCCATGACGAGATCGAGGCCGGTGCCCTGGACATCGCCGCCGCGGTGCGGACCCTGCGCGGAGGCAGCGGCATGCTGAAGCGGGTGCGCCGGATGCTGGTGCCGAGCCGCTGATGGCCTTCCCCCGCCTCGCGCTCGCCCTGCTGGGCGTGGGGCTCGTGTTGCTGGTGGTGCCGGAGCAGGCACACGCCTGGACCCCCGGCACCCACATCTATCTCGGTGAATCGGTTCTCGCCAACCTGCCCTATCTGCCGGCCGCGGTAGCGGAGCTCCTCCGGGCTCATCCCTTCGAGTTTCTCTACGGGAACATCGCGGCCGACTCGTCGATCGCTAAGCACTACGCGCCTCTGGGCCGGCACTGCCACTACTGGCATGTCGGGCAGGAGATTCACGATCTCGCGGCCACCGACGCGCTACGCGCCTTCGGCCTGGGCTACCTCAGCCACCTCGCCGCCGACACCATCGCCCACAACTACTTTGTGCCCCGCCAGCTGATGCTCACCAGCAGCACGGCGGCGGTGGGTCACTCCTACTGGGAGACCCGGGTCGAGGCTCATCTGGGCGACGCCTACGCCAAGGTCGCGAAGGACGTGATTCTGTTGGACCATGCGCCTGCCGACGCGCACCTCGACCGCATCATTGCGCCGACGATCTTCAGCGTTCGCACCAACCGGCGGCTGTTTCGGGGGATGGTGCACCTCACTGAAACCACGAGCTGGCAGCGGGCGAGCCAGGTAGCGCGGGAATACAGCCGCTGGCCTCTCACCGACGTGGATGTCGAGCGCCATCTGGGCCTCTCCTTCGATTTCATGATGGAGCTCCTCGCCGACTCGGTGCCCTCAGCGCGTCACCTTGATCCATCGGGCGAGCGGCCACTCAAGACCGCGAAGGAAATGCGCCGCCGGGTTCTCCAGGACGCGGGCCGGCGTGACACGGCCCGACTGCAAAACGCCGCGGACGAGCATTTTGGTCTCCCCGAACGCCCTTTGGTCTACTGGGCCCAGATCATTCGGAAGCTTCCGTGGCGAGCGGCCGAAGGCACGGCCCCCTCACCCACCCGTCTGGTCAGCGGCGACCGCTGAGCTCCGCCCCCGCTGCTGATCCAACCCCCGTTCCAATGATTCTGCTCCGTTTCGCCGCCGGGTTTGCGGCGGCTCTGCTATATCCTGCCAGCACAGCCCTGGGGCAGGACACGATCCCGCGGGTGAGCCTCGCGTCTGATCCTTCACCTCTCACGGAGGGCGCGCTGGGGTGGCTCATGGTTTGGCCGAGCGGACCGGACACTGTCACCGGCGGTGAAGCCGGAGGCGAGCCGATCCACTTCCAGGCCTCGGCTCTCGGCGAGTATCGGGCGATCGTCGCGGTTCCGGTCGAGAGCAGCGATTCGCTGCCGGTCTCGATCTATTTCACCCGGGGCGGCAAGGTCGACACCGTGCAGAGCGCCGTTGCCGTGCGCCAGGCGGGCTACCCGCGAGAGGTGCTCGCGGTGGCTCCGCGCTTTGCCAAGCCCGACAGCGCCGCGGCGGCCCGCATCCGCCGGGAGAACGCCCGTGCCCATCAGGTCTCGCTCGCCTCACGGAACCATCCACGCCTGTGGCAGGGGCCGTTCCGGTTGCCGCGGGCCAGCCGGATCACGAGCGCCTTCGGGGCGGCGCGAGTATACAACGGTGAGGTGAGGAGCCGGCATCTGGGAACGGACTTCGCCGGCGCCGTCGGCACGCCCGTGCTGGCAGCAGGACGCGGGGTCATCGCCATGGTGGCCGACTTCTATCTCGCGGGCAAAGCGGTCTACATCGACCACGGGCAGGGACTGGTCACGGCGTACTTCCACCTGAGCCGCGCCGATGTAACGGCGGGAGATACGGTGGCGGCGGGACAGCGGATTGGCGCCGTGGGTCAGAGTGGAAGGGTTACCGGACCGCATCTCCATTGGGTGACACGGCTCGGCGCGATCGCAGTGGACCCGATGAGTCTGCTCGCGCTGGAAAAAGGAGAAGCCGCTGGTGTTTCAGCGGACTCCTCATCCCGAACGCATTGAGGGATGACGTAGCCGCTACGCCGGCTGGGTCAACCGCTCCTGAAGCACTGGCTGCACCCCTTTCGGATCCGCCTTCCCCTTACTCCGCTTCATTACCTGGCCCACGAAGAATGCCATGAGCTTCGTCTCGCCCTCGCGGAACCGGGTCACCTCGCCGGGATGGGCGGCCAGAACCTCATCCACCCACCCAGCAAGCGCGCCCTGATCGCTCACCTGTACCAGTCCCAGTCGCGTCGCGGCGGCCTGGGGGTCCTGGTCGGGCGACTGGGCCAGCTCGGCGTAGACCCGCTTGGCAGCCTGGTGGCTTACAACCCGGTCTCGCACCAAACCGATCAGCTCCGCCAGACGATGGGCCGGCACCGGAAAGGCTCCGGTTTCGTTATAGGTGGTCATCACCTCGCCCATGACCCAGTTTGCAGAAATCTTGGGGTCGGCTCCAGCCTCGACCACCGATTCGAAGTAGTGCGCCAACCCGGCCTCCGCGGTGATGACTCTGGCGTCCTGAGCAGACAACGCATGGGCGGCCTCGAGACGAACGCGCTTAGCCTCGGGTAGCTCGGGCAGCGTGGCTCGCTGCTCGGCGATCCAGGCCGGTGTCAGCACCAGGGGCGGAAGGTCGGGATCAGGGAAATAGCGGTAGTCGTGACTCTCCTCCTTCGACCGGGTCGGCTTGACCTGACCGGTGGCTGCGTTGAAGAGGAGCGTCACCTGCTCGACCCGGTGCCCCGCTTCCACCAGCGCGATCTGACGGGCCCGCTCGGCCTCCAGCGCCCGCTCCACGTTGGCAAAGGAGTTCATGTTTTTCACTTCGGTCTTGGTGCCAAGCTTGGATGTGCCCGTGGGTCGGATCGACAGGTTCGCGTCCACCCGCAGACTTCCCTCCTCCATGCTGCACTCGCTGACGCCGGCGTAGACCAGGATCTGTCTGAGCGTCGTGAGGTACGCCCGGGCCTCAGCCGGCGAGCGTAGATCCGGCTCGCTTACGATCTCTGCGAGCGGGGTGCCGGCACGATTGAGGTCCACCGCGGTTTTCCCCCGGAAGCGGTCGTGAAGCAGCTTCCCCGCGTCCTCCTCGACGTGGAGCCGGGTGATGCCAACCTGCATCCGCCCACGGTCGGGCGAGTCGAAGCTGACACTGCCTCCGGTGGCGAGCGGCCGATCGAATTGCGAGATCTGGTACCCTTTCGGCAGATCGGGATAGAAATAATTCTTGCGGGCAAACACACTGGTCTCATGCACCGTGCAGTCCAATGCAAGGGCGCCACGCACCGCCAGCCGGATCGCCTCGGCGTTGGGAACCGGGAGCGCGCCCGGCAGACCCAGGCATACCGGGCAAACGTTGGTGTTGGGCGGGTCGCCGAACGTGGTCCGGTTGCCACAGAACATCTTGGTCCGGGTACGCAGCTGGACGTGCACCTCCAGCCCGATAACAGTCTCCCACGCCATCAGCTCACCTCCGCCAGCGAATCCATGGTTCGCTCGAGCAGCTGCGCCACGGCCAGCATCCGTTCCTCGCCGAAGTGCGGCGCCACCAGCTGCGCCCCGATCGGCAGGCCCCCGCTGCGTCCAACCGGCAGGTTCATCGCAGGAAGCCCCGCCAGACTCATCGAGCAGACGAAGATATCGGCCAGGTACATGGCGACCGGGTCCTCGGTCTTTTCCCCTGCCTTGAACGCGGGGGTCGGTGTAGTCGGCGTGAGGAGCAGGTCGATTCCGGAGGCGAACACCTGCTGGAAGTCCTCCGCGATCAGGGCCCGCACCTGCTGGGCCTTCTTGTAATACGCATCGTAGTAGCCGGCGCTCAGCACGTAGGTGCCGACCAGGATCCTTCGGCGCACCTCTTCACCGAACCCCTCGCCTCGCGTAGTGCGGTACAGCGCCCGGATATCTCCGTCGGGTCCGGCCCGCCGCTTGCCGTAACGCACCCCGTCATAGCGGGCGAGATTTGCTGCGGCCTCCGCCGGCGCGATGATGTAGTAGGTTGGTACGGCGTACACGGAGTTGGGCAGCGACACCAACCGGGCGTCTCCGCCGAGCGCCTGGATCTGTTCGGTGGTGCGGCGGAGCGCGGTGGCCACCCCACCGTCGAGATCGGCCGGGAAGTATTCCTGGGGAAGGCCTACGGTCAGGCCGCGAAGGTCGGGCAGAGCCGTCGGGACCTGCATGGGTGGGCGATCGACGGTGGTAGCATCGAGAGGGTCGGGGCCGCTGATGGTGCTCAGGACCCGCGCGGCGTCATCTACGGTGCGGCCAAAGACCGAAACACAGTCCAGCGACGAGCCGAAGGCAACGAGCCCGTAGCGGCTCACCCGTCCGTAGGTGGGCTTCACCCCGACCACTCCACAGAAGCTCGCCGGCTGGCGGACCGAGCCGCCAGTCTCGGATCCGAGCGCGGCCGGCACGACCCCCGCCGCCACCAGCGCGGCGGAGCCACCAGACGACCCGCCCGGCACCCTGGTCGGGTCCAGGGGGTGCTTCACCCGGCCGAATGCGGAGTGCTCGGTAGATGAGCCCATGGCAAATTCGTCGAGATTGGTCTTGGCCGCGATCATGGCCCCCGCCGCGCGGAGCCGGTCGACCACGGTGGCGTTGTACGGCGACAGGTAGCCTTCCAGGATGCGGGAGGCGCAGGTGGTGGGCTGCTCAACGGTGACGATGTTGTCCTTGAGCGCCACCGGCATGGCCGCGAGAGGGCCGGCCACCGACATCGCATCGACCCGTGCCCCTTCGGCATCGAGCAGTTCCTGGGACCAGTGCAGCACCGCGTTCAAAGGCGCCGCCTTGGTCAGGCGGGCCCCGGTTTCCCGGGCGATTACTGCCCCGCTGCCCCGCAGTCCCGCTGTTCCCGCCGTCATTGATCCTCCATCGCGCCGTGCCGGGGCACGAGGAAGAATCCCTCGACGAACTCCGGCGCGATCGCGGATGGCGGGCGGGCGAGCGGCACGATGACTTCCACGTCCTCTCGCAGCGTGACCGCTTTCGGCCCTGCCAGGAACGGCTCCGCGGTCCGGTCGCCGGGGACTTCGTCCAGCTTGGCGACGTAGTTCACGATCCGGTTCATCTGATCCACCAGGCGCAGAATCTCACTCTCGTTCACCGCCAGCTCGGCGAGCTTGGCTACATGCAGGACCTCATCCAGGCCGATGGTCATGCGCTCTCCCATTCCCGTTCCAGACCGGCGTAGGCTACCAGCAGCTGCTTGACGCCGACCTCCTCGTCATCGAAGGCGACCGAGACCTTGAGGTCGCGGCCGGTGCCCACGAGCCCCTGAATCGTCCCACCCCCAAAGCGGCGATGGCGGACACGCTCTCCCTTTACGTACCGGGGGGTGTCCTGCGAAGGCTCGTCCTCAGCGGGGCCCGGGGGCAGCGGGGCAGTCGCTCCAAATGTTCCCGAGCTCCGAAATCCTCGACCGTATTGCCCCTGCCCCGCTCCTCCACCCGGTCCCCACAACGAGGCGGTCTTCCGCTCCTCGATGATCCCGGGTGGGATGGCACGGAGGAAACGCGACGGGGCACAGTCGATGAACCGATCCCCGGCGCGGCGCCGACGCCGGTGCGTCAGGTACAGCTTGTCTTTCGCCCGGGTGAATCCGACGTAGCAGAGCCGGCGCTCTTCCTCGACACCATTCGGCTGCTCTGCCGCGCGAGCGGATGGGAACAGCCCGTCCTCGAGACCGGTGAGGACGACAACCGGCCACTCCAGGCCCTTGGCGGTATGCAGCGTCATGAGCGTGACACCCTGCTCCGCTCCTTCTTCCTTATCTACCGCCGAGAGCAGTGCCGCCTCCGCCAGAAAGCGCTCCAACTGGGTTTCGCCGCTCTCCGTATCCACCGGCACGACCTCCGACCAGTTAGCCGCGCTCGCCACCAGCTCCCGGACGTTTTCCCACCGGTCATCGCCATCCTGACCCTCGGCCTTCAGAACGGCCTTATAATCGATCGCTTCGATGATATGGTCGAGCAATGCCGCCGGCGGAAGCTCCCGCAGCCGAGCGGCATCGAACAGGGCAGCAAACTTGCGGAACGCTTCACGAGCATTGGGTCGCAGCTCCGCCACCCGGTCCGCAATCCCGGCTGCCTCGAGGAGGGGCTTCCGCCAGCGCGCCGCCGCCGCCGCCAGAGTCGTCAGACTGCTCTCCCCCAGGCCTCGCCGGGGGACCCCGACAGCCCGGAGAAATGCCTCATCGTCAGCGGGGTTGCTCACCAGGCGGAGATACGCCAGCAGGTCCTTGACCTCGCGCCGGTCGTAGAAGCTGATCGAGCCGACCAGGCGATACGGCACCCCAGCCCGGCGGAACGCCTCTTCCAGGGCACGGGACTGCGAGTTGGTGCGGTACAGGATCGCCATCTCACTGTATTGCCAGTCCGCGGCCGCTCTCCGTTTCTGCAGCTCCCGGACAACCCACTCCGCCTCGTCCCTCTCGTCGGCCGCGGTCACCAGGGTGACCGTTTCGCCCCCGCGCCGCCGGGTGGTGAGCGTCTTGCCGATCCGGCCGCTGTTCTCTGCGATGACACCGTTTGCGGCATCGAGGACCACCTGGGTCGAGCGATAGTTCTCTTCCAAGCGCACCAGCTTGGATCCGGGAAAGTCGGCGAGAAACTCCTGCATGTTGCGGACATCGGCGCCGCGCCACCCGTAGATGGACTGATCGTCGTCGCCCACCGCAGCGACATTGCCGTGGGCACCCAGTAGCCGAATCAGGTCATACTGAGCGCGATTGGTGTCCTGAAACTCGTCCACCAGGATGAAGCTGAACCGTTCCTGGTAAGCCCGCAGCCGGTCAGGGTTCTCACGAAAGAGCGTGAGCGGATGCAGCAGCAGGTCATCGAAGTCCATCGCGTTGGCGGCTTTCAGTGCCGGACCGAGCGCCGCGTAGACCTCCGACGCTACCCTCGCGATCCCGCCCGGCAATCCGGAGGGGAGCTCCGCAGGTGGCACCCTGCGATTCTTCGCCGCGGAGATCAGTGCCTGCACCGCCTTGGGCGGGAAATCCTTCACCGAATGGGCCTGCTGGTCCATGATCCTTCGGATGAGGCTCAGCCGGTCGTCCTCGTCGTAGATGGTGAACTGGGGGCTGAAGCCCAGGAGTGGGGCCTCGCGCCGGAGCAGCCGGGCCGAGAGCGAGTGGAAGGTGCCGATCCAGAGTCCGGACGGATCCCGGTTGAGCAGCTGGGCGATGCGGTGCTTCATCTCGCCCGCAGCCTTGTTGGTGAAGGTCACCGCGAAAATCCGCTGGGGAGGGACCCCGTGCCGGTCGATCAAGGCCGCGATTCGCATGGTGAGCACACGCGTCTTGCCCGAACCAGCGCCCGCCAGCACCAGGAGCGGTCCGCTCACGTGGTCCACCGCTTCACGCTGGGCAGGATTGAGCGCGGGCTCCAGGCCTTGTTCCGGGGTCTCGATCATGGAGTTCGCGCCGCGAGTGGCAGCCGCATGACGAAACAGGTTCCCTTTTCAGTCGACTCCAAGATCAACGCCCCTCCATGGGCATCCTCAACCACGCGGCGGGAGAGCGCGAGCCCAATGCCCCACCCGCCTCGCTTCGTGGTCGTGCCCGGTTCAAACAGCGTTCGGCGGAGCTCCTTGGGAACACCAGGACCATCATCGATGACCCGAATTGCCGCCGTGTCGTCTTCCGCCCCGATCCGCAGAATAATCGCGCCGGGTCTCCCCTGCAGCGCATCAATTGCATTCTTCACCAAGGATTCCAGCGCCCACTCCAACAGCACAGCGTCTCCGAGGACGGTGGGACCGGCCCCGGGCGCCTCGACCCGGAGGTCGATCATGTTGGTGTGCCGGGGCAGCCGCGGGCGGTAGTATCCGGCAACGCGATCGGCCAGCGCTCCCAACCCGATCGGCTCGCGCTTGGCTGGATTGCCAATCCGCTCGAACCGCTGCGCCACCCGGTCGAGCCGCTCCGCGTCAGCACTCAGATGGTCGGCCAACCCCGGCGGCGGTGTGGCATGGTTGCGGACCCGCTCGATCCAGCCTTGAAGACTGGTGAGCGGTGTGCCCATTTGGTGTGCCGCCTCCCGGGCCATGGCCACCCAGAGACGGTCGCGCTGAGCCGACATGGCGCTGCGGTACGCGAAGACCGCCACTCCGACCATGACCGCGATGGTGAGCCCCTGCAGGATGGCCAGGGCGATGAGATTCCGCTGGGCCGGCAGCGGGCCATAGTGAACTGTTCCGATGGCCGCGTCGGTGATGGGGGGATTCTGCCGGTCCAGCCTGGCGGCATAGAGCTTCACCCGGGGGTCGTCCAGGGGCGCCTCGAAGGGAAGGTTGGCGGCGGCCGTCACCCGGCCCGCGGTGTCCGTTACCACCAACGGCAGTCCAAGCGAACGAACCTGCTCACCCAGGCGGAGCAAGGCTTCCGCTTCGGCTCCGGCACGCGGGTTGTTGAGGCCGCCGAACACGCCGGAGTAGAGGCGGCTGGTGGCTGACGCATCGGCCTTGAAGTGACGGAAGATCAGGACGCCCGTGCCGAAGCTCAAACCGGCGAGCAGTGCCACGAGAGCCACGACCATCGTCGGCGCGAGGCGCTGAAGCCTCCCGCTACGCACGGGGAGTCAGGCGATCGACGCCGAGATACGGTACCAGCGCCGCAGGCACTCGCACCGACCCGTCGGCCGCTTGGTTGTTCTCCAACAGGGCGATAATCGTGCGGGGGAAGGCGACGCCGGACGCGTTGAGGGTGTGAACGAACTCGGGCTTGGCCTTGGGGGCCGGCCGATAGCGGATGTTCGCGCGGCGAGCCTGGAAATCGGTGAAGGTGCTCGAGCTCGAGACCTCGAGCCAGGCCCCGACTCCGGCAGCCCAGACTTCGATATCATAGGTCCTGGCGCTGGCGAATCCCGTGTCGCCCACGGCGAGCTCCACGACCCTGTAGGGCAGCTCCAGACGCTGGAGCACGGTTTCGGCGTGGCCGGTGATTCGCTCGTGCTCCGCCGCGGAGTCCTCGGGCCGCACGAGGCGGACCAGTTCCACCTTATCGAACTGGTGAACCCGGATCAGCCCGCGAGTGTCCTTGCCGCCGGAGCCAGCCTCGCGCCGGAAACAGGGAGAGTAGGATACATAGGCTGCCGGCAGCGCATTCGCCTCGAGGATCTCGTCGCGGTGGATATTGGTGACCGGCACCTCGGCGGTCGGAATGAGGAACAGATCGTCGGCCGGCGACGCGTACACTTCCTCCGCGAACTTGGGCAGCTGCCCGGTCCCGGTGAGGGTGGCGCGGTTGACCAGGTAGGGTGGCGCGATTTCCAGGTACCCGTGTTCCCGGGTATGCAGGTCGAGCATGAAGTTGGCGAGCGCGCGCCCGAGCCGCGCTCCCATGCCAGTAAAAAGGGGAAAGCCGGAGCCCGCGACCTTCACCCCAGCCGGCAGATCGAGCAGCCCGAGCGATACGCCCAGCTCCCAGTGCGGCCGTGCGACGAAGTCGAACGCTGGAGGAGCACCCCACGAGCGCAGCAGCCGGTTGGCCGAAGCGCCACCATCCGGGACCTGGTCGTGGGGAAAGTTGGGGATGGTGAGGGCCAGCTCGTCGAGGGCGGCCTCGATCTCCCGGAGACGAGTGTCCAGTACCTTCACTTCCTCACCCGAGGCCTTCAACTGCTCCATGAGGTCGTCGGCGGGCGACTTGGCGCGCTTCCGGCGGGCGACCTCGTCACTTGCCGCGTTGCGCTCGGCCTTCAGCGCCTCGGCCCGCACCAGCAGCTCGCGCCGCTGGCGGTCGAGGTCGAGCAGGGTGTCGATTGTCGTTGCGAGCGTCGGATCGCCACGTCGCAGCAGGCTGGCGCGGCTGCCGGCCGGATCCTGCCGGAGTCGCTTGAGGTCGATCACACTACTGGTGGGGGAGACCGGGTTCGAGGCTCTTGAACCCGCAGTTGTCGTTCACCAGGATCCGAAACGATACGATCCGAGTGGCCTCATCGAA
>DATBSM010000016.1:0-2085 GCA_036559785.1 Gemmatimonadales bacterium | reverse complement strand
GCCGAGGCGTACGTAGCGCGGATGCTGAACGCCGTCACCGGCCGCTCGTGTTCCACGACCGTCTGGGCCGACACCGGGGTCACGTCCTTGATCCAGGGCGACGCTTCCAGCTGCCGGAGGAAGCGGGTATACGCCTGGATGTCGACAGTGCGGCCGTTGAGCTGGAACACCAGTGCCTGCGGCAGCGTGTCGGCAGCACTATCAGCCGGGGTGCGAGGCGCGGGGGCCGCGACCGGAGCCGACGTACCCATATCCACCAGCCAGGTGTAGGCCGGCAGCGCCTTGGTGACCTCGTCCAGCAGATGGGCCCAGATGTAGCGATCGCCATCCACATTGCGGATGACGTTGATCTGCGCCAGCAGGGAGTCACGAATATTCTCCTGCCGCCGTTTGTCGGCGATAAACGCCTTGAAACGGCGGTTCTCGCTGCGGGCCTGTTCCAGGCGCGGCTCCAGGGTATAGAGCTGACGGACGTTGTTCAGGTAGACGAACCCGAGGAATCCGAGCACGCAGACCCAACCCGCGACTGCGCCGAGCAGCAGCGGGTCCTTCACCTTGGTGCCCAGGCCGCGGAAGTTGTCCAGCAGCCCCTTGAAGTTGAAAGGGGAGCCGGAGCTCTTGCGCCGTTTACCGGGGCGGAGATTGACGGTGATCATCTGATGACGGGTCCCTGGTCGGGGTCAGGCTGCGGTCCGCAGGGCAAGACCGATCGGGAGCATCAGCAGGGGAGCAACTTCGTCCACCTGCATCTGGTCGAATACCCCGTCGGCCACCTGCAGCTTCTCGATCGGATTAGCGAGCTGAACCGGAATCTGGAGCCGGTCTCCCAGCGCACGGCTCAGCCGCGGAATCCGCGACCCGCCGCCGGTGAGGAAGATCCGCGAGATCCCTGCGGCCGAACGGCTGGCCGTCTGAAGGAATGCTCCGGCGCGCTCGATGCCCACCGCCAGCTCTTCCACGCGGGTCTGCAGAAACGCCTCGGGGATCTCACCGCTCGAGCCCCCCTGGAGCATGCGCTCCGCTTCCTCAGCCGACTGTCCCCGCTCGCGCTGCAGATCCTCGCGGAACCGGCGCGTGCCCACCGGGATGTCCCGGGTGAGCACAGGAACCCCGTCATCCAGGATGTAGATGTTGGTGACCTCGTGACCGATATTCACCAGGCCCACCACTCCGTTCATGGCTTCGGGGTAATTGATCTCGAAGGCGTTGTGGAGCGCGAAGGCATCCACATCGATGATGGTTGACGTCAGACCTACGTCGGCCAGGAGCGCCACCTTGTGATCCACCAGCTCACGCTTGGCAGCCACCAGGAGCACGGTCATCTGGAGACCCTCACCCTCAGGATCCAGGATCTGGAAATCGAGCTCGACGTTGTCCATGTCGAACGGCACGTGCTGCTCGGCTTCCCAGCGGATGACCTCGCGGGCCTCGGTCTCGCCCATGCGATCCATGGTGATCTTCTTCACGATCACGTCGCGGCCGCCAACCGCGGTCACCACCGACTTGGCCTTGATGCCAGCCGAAGCCATGAGACCCTTGATGGCCTCCGCGACGATGCCCGGATCCATGATTTCGCCCTCGACGATGGCGTCATGGCCGATCGACGTGAACGCCACCTTGGTCAGCACCGGACCACCGGAGGCATGCGAGATCGCGACGAGCTTGATCAGGCCGCTTCCGATGTCCAGCCCGACAGTCGTCGCCGTGCGCCCGAAGAGTCCCATAGTGTCCGCTGGTTAAGGAGGCGGTCCAGATATCTCGAAGATCAGTGGGCAACCGATGTGCCACACAAATTGCACATTGGCAATCCTTTGCGGCGAAGCAGCTTAACCCCGTTCCTGGTGGCGGCCGACTGCCGATTCACCCGCCCGCATCTTCTCTTTCGCAAGCCGTCTCTCGGGATGCAGCAGTCAGTTCTCTAGTGCTCCAGGCGTACCGTCGGACCGGAGTGCAACATCTGGCAGCGGCCTCGGAGTGATCCATTCAATACAGTTGGACCCAGCCGCGCTCAAGCACCTGCGCCATTCCTCCCGGAGCAGCTCCACCCTCCGGCGTCGCCGGAAGCCGCACCAACAGGCCCACTGA
>DATBSM010000015.1:0-8277 GCA_036559785.1 Gemmatimonadales bacterium | reverse complement strand
CCGGTTCCTCGGGCCCTTTACGCTGGCCCAGGCGACCAGCGCAATCATCTTCTGTATCGGACTTGCCCTGATATTCGCCTGGCGGCGCGGCCCCAGCCCGGCACCGGGCGCCTATCTATCGACTGGGAAGAAACGGCCAGTGACCAGGGTTTCGACAGCTTCGTAACTGGCTCACCTTGAATGAGTTAGGGGAAGACCGCTGGAACCGTACAATTTTTGCACCTCTAAGGCACTTGAGACCTGAGTAGCTTTCTGTTGCGAGATAACGACTTACGACACTCGTCACTGTGGCATCCGACTTGCCCGATGATGCGGCGGGAAGTCAGGCGACTTCACACGAAAAGTGGTAGGTCGAAGAAGGGTGGAGCGGACACTTCGGTCCGTCTCCGTAAACTCAGGGGGCGATCTACCACCTCTATTGCGAACGGCCCGTCAATCGACGGGCCGTTTGCCGTTGTCAGGCCAGGCGGCGATCGGCCAGCACGACCCCATCTTCATCGGCATACAGGAAATCTCCGGGGGAAAATGTGACGCCGGCAAAGCTCACCGAGCCACCTCGCTGCCCGGAGCCGGCTTTCCCGCCTCGGCTCGGCGAGCTGTTGATGGCGCGCACGCCCAGCGGGATTTGGCGGATTTCGGCTGAGTCGCGCACGCACCCATTGATCACGAGCCCGGCCCACCCGTGAGTGTGCGCCAGCGCAGCCAGCCGGCCTCCCACCAGCGCGCAGCGAAGTGAGCCACCCCCATCCACCACAAGCACGCGGCCCTGCCCCGGAGTCTCGAGGACCTGAGCCACCAGCGCATTGTCCTCTGAGACTTGCACCGTTTCTATCGGGCCGGCAAATCGGATCAGGCCACCATAGTTGCGGAAGATCGGCGCGGCCACTCGGGCAATCGGGCCGAATGCGTCGCACAGGTCTGCTGTCGTAAAGGTCACGTCAGGGCCATCTGTCTGCGCGGTTGTAGCATAAACGTCCAGACCAACGCAACCAGCAGCAGGATAACAAGTACCCCCTGGGCGAGTAATGACTCCACGGTGGGATAGATCCCAAGCGCTGGCATCCGGGGCGCCCACTCCAGTATGGTGGTCGGCAGAACACCACCACCTTGAAGCTCGGCCACCGCTTTGCCGGCGAACACGAAAGCCATGTAGTACAGGAACGCACTGGTCACCCCGAAGAACGGCTTCAGCGGAAGCCGCACCCCGAACCGGCTGATGGCAACGTAGACCATCACCAGAACCGCCGTGCCTAGCAGGATACCGGCTACGATGGGCATGCTGCTGCCACCCGGACCTCCCGTCAGAAACAACGCTTTGTAGAACAGGACGGTCTCGAACCCTTCGCGGTAGACCGCCAGAAATGCCGCGGAAGCAAGCGCCAGCGACGACCCGCTGGTGAGCGCATCGTTCACCTTGCTCCTCACGAAGTGGTTCCACTTGACCACTTCCATTTTCGAGAGCAGCCAGTAACTCACGTAGAACAGAACCACCGCGGCCACGACCATCGTTGCGCCCTCGAGCACCTCCTGCCTGGCCGGCGTGAGATGAAACACCGTCTCGATCGCAAAGGCGGTGATCAGACTGGCCCCGACAGCGGCAGCCACGCCCAGGTTGATGTCCCGTTTCCGGTGCGACGCGCCCATCTTGACCAGAAACGTCATGAGTGCGCCCACGATCAGGATCGCTTCGAGTCCTTCCCGAAGCATGATCACGAACGACTGAAAGAACAGATTGGCCGGCGACAGCGGGTCGCCCAACAATCTCTCGGCCTGCTCGAGTCCAAGCGCCAGCTGGTGCCGGATGGAGGTGAGCTTCGGGGCGGCAGCACCTCCAGCCACATGCCCGCGCAGCTCGGCAAAGTGCCCCTCTAGCTCGGCCGCCAACCGGGGGTCCTTGGCGCGCACCCCCCGCTCCACCTGCTCGAACGTCATGTAAGCGTCGAACGCGCTGGTATTGGCGGATGAGTCGCCCTTGCGCGCGAGCACGTAGGTTGACTCGAGCTGCCTTCGGACCTGGTCAAACACCTGGGCGGTGGCATTCGCGGTGGCATCTGGCTGGGCACTTCGGATCGCTGCCACCCGCGCCAGGGCGGCGGCGGAAGTGTCCTTCGTCGCGATCGCGCCAAGCAACTCGGCATCCGACATCTTCCCCGTGACCGGAAACGAATGGAGCGCGGGCGGAACCTCACCCGACGGGCTGGGAAGGCGGAGGAGGGTGGCGTACAGGGCCGCGGCCCACCGGTCTTGAGCCGGCAGCTGTTGCTCGAACGAAGGCATCGCCGTACCCACCACACCGATCGTGATCCGGCGGTAATAGTCGAGCGGCGATTGGTCCATCAACTCGGCGCCGAGGGAAAGATTGGTCGGCTTGGGATCCAGACCGCCCGCGGCTGGTCCGTCTCCCCGGCCCAAAGCCCCGTGACAGCCGGCGCAGTTGGCTTGGTAAACCTCGGCTCCGCGGGCGAGCGAAGGCGGCTGAGCGGGCAGCTCGTCCAGGCTTACACCCGCCCGGCTGGAAAGCGTAGTGGTGAGCCGGCTAACCCGTGCGTCAATGGAGTCGGGCGGCGCGAGGCGAGTCACCAGCCTCATGATCGAATCGATCTCGGCCAAGGCACCCCGACTGAGCTCCGGGGGGAGGGCTTCGGCGGAGCGACGGGACTCCCGGAGAAACAGCCGGGCTTCATCGATTTCCGCCCGGGATACTACACGGCCATCCACAATCCCAATCCGGTACTCCTGGGCTGCCAGCTGGGCCGTGGCCGCAAGCCGGCGCACGAGAGGCGCGGGATTGGTCTTGGGAGTCGTCTGTTGGGGGGCACTGAGGAGGCTGGCCCCGATTAGAAGGGCGACTCCACCGATGAGAACCATTATCACCCAGTTTTGAATTTCGACCAGCGCAAAGTAGAGTGTTCTGGTCGGAATTGAAAGAGGGTGATTTCTAAGGCGCTTCCACGATCGCGATCGCGCCCGCCGAGGTGGCTGAGTGGGTGAGAGATACCTGAATCCGTAGCCCGCCGCTTTCGTCGGAGAGGCGCGCGGCCAGTCCGTACAGCGCTATGGCCGGCTTGCCTTCGACGTCGCGGGAGACCTCGATCTCGCGCCACCCGATGGCCCGGGCCCCGCGCAGTGACTGCATCGCTTTATAGACTGCCTCCTTTGCCGCAATGCGGGCTGCGGCATGCCCCGTAGGATCCGGGCGCGTGGCCAGATACTGTCGCTCCCCGTCCGAGAAAAATCGGGTCATCGCCCTTTCCCCCTTACGGGTCAGCAGCGATCTCACGCGCTCCAGGTCAATCAGGTCAATGCCCACGCCAATCACGGTCACAGGCGAGACCACCAGAGCTCCGCCAGCGGGCGAAGCCCGGACGGCACCGGCAGGTACCCGCCAAGCACCAATCCCAGATACGTAGCCGCGGCCAGCACTGCCACGGTGATCAGCCACAGAAGCCGGGTAGGCCGGCGCCAAGCCTTTGCCCGATCGATCTCGGCTTTCCACCGGTCCTGCTCCGCCCGCGCTCCCACGGCCAGCGCCAGCCAAGCCGCCTCCAGGCGTCGAGCCGCTGCCACCAGGGCACGCTGCCACTCTTCCTGTCCGGCCCACCCGCGGGTACCTGCCGCGGACGCACCCGGGAGTGTCTGCTCCAGGGCGTCCAGCGCGCTCACGAATCCCGCCCCACCACTGCCCAGGCGCGAAGCGATCGCACGGACATCCTCGGTCTTGACCCTGAAAGCTTCCAGCTGTGGGGCGGGAAGCCTCGATTCGGTGGCGGCCTCGTTCAGCTTCGCGTTTGCCGCCTCGGCGAGGCGCTCGGCTGCGGCGGCGACGGCGCGCTCCCAGAGATCGAGCCAGGCAAAGCGTGACAGCGAGGCGATGGCGCCCTGCCGGTCGCCCGACGCGGCGAAGGAGCGCGCCGCGCCGGCAAGCTCGAAGATCCCGGTGACCAGGTCGAGGCGGATGTCATCGAGAACGAGATCGAGCGAACCGCGGTCACCGCGGGTCAGCGGCGGATCCACCAGCCGGCCGAGCGCGGGGCCCAGCTCCGGAACCAGCCAGATCTCAGCCTTGGTGGGAGGCAAGAATGGCCTCGAGGACCCGGTCCGTGTCACTGAGATCCTCGAACGCTGCGTGAGGTCCGCAGGCCATGAGGTCGGCTACTGAGTAGGCGCCAGTCGCCACCGCCACTGCGCGTGCATCGATGTCTGCACCGCAGGCGATATCGGCCGGCGTGTCGCCGATGATGACCACTTCCGGGCCGGCTGGAAGCCGGCCGAAGAAGGGCTCGGACCGGCGCGCGGCAATCGCGGGCAGGTCGGGTCGGTGGCCAGAGTCGGAACCATAGGCGCCCACTCGAAAGCGCGCGGGGTCGAGCCCGCCCGCCCGCAGCTTCAGCGCCGCTCCCTGAACCATGTTCCCGGTTAGCAGACCGAGCACTACACCTTCCTCCTGCTCAAGACGATCGAGCAGCGAGAAGACGCCCGGCATGACCGTCGTTCTGCTCCTGGGCTGCCGCAGCTCGTGCTGAAGGAGATCGACGTAGCGGGAGCAGAGTGCCTGGACCCGCTCGGACTGGTGCGGGCCCGGGTGGCCGGCTGCCTCGAGCAGCTCGGTCACTATCTGGGGATCGGTCTTCCCGTCGAAGCGCACCTCCTGCATGACCGCGAGGTCGCCCACTTCCTCGGCGATTGCCGCCATGATCGCCCGCCGGCCTGCCCCGGCGGTCAACAGGATCGTTCCATCGATGTCGAAGAGGACGAGCCTGCGCCGAGTCGCCATCACCTCTGCTCCAGCCGGCGCACGGCGACCAGCCGCGGCCTCAGGATAGCGGCGCGAGTGCCCGCGAGCCACGGCTCCACCAGGGTCCCGCCGCAGGCCAACGTCGAATGGATCAAGCTTTCGGAATCGCCGGCGAAGGCGACGTGAGTGATTCCGCTGCCGGTCTCTCCGCTGAAAAACAGGAGATCGCCCGGCTGGACTGACTCGGGTGAGACCGGCACGCCATGCCCGACCTGCTGGGCCGAATCCCGGGGGAGGATCACCCCGCGGGCCGCGAACGTCGTCTGGACCAGCCCGGAGCAGTCGACACCCCAGGGTGTCACTCCGCCCCACTGATATGGGCTACCGTTGAAATGCTCGAACGCCCAGCGCTCGGGGGCCTTGGCGCGCGCCGCGACTGTAACTTCCCTCATTTCCCGGACGCTGCCGTCAGTGATGCGTCCCCGCCGGCCATCCGGCAGCACCACTCCATCTTGCTCCAGTATCACCCGAGCCCGCAACGGCAGCCGCAAATGCGATCCCCCGATGCGCACCGTGGCGCCTTCGCTCCACGCCGAGGCACGCGAGCGCCAGTCCTCCGCCAGCTGATCCTCGACCTCGCTCAGGTATCCCGCGTTGACCCAGCCGTTGTAGCCGTCGAAATGGGTGCAGACTCGCCGCCAGTCACCCGTGGCCTCTACGATGGTGGCGGTCTCCCCGAGCACGAGCTGGGTGACCTGTTCCGCTCGCACGCGCGGCTCGGCCAGGACGGGTGCGATGGCGGATCGAGCTATGGCAGCGGGCATGACAGATCCGGACTCAAGCACCCTTCTCGGGCACGGCTTTGGCCGCGCACTCGCGACACAGCGTTACCCCGCGGAAGGTGCAGATCAGGCAGATGAAAGTGCTGCAGCTGGAGCAGGGATATCCCTCGGATGCACGCTCTTCCTTTCCGCAGGCGCGGCACTCCATGGCGTCGTGCTCTTGTGGCTTCATGCGACAATATTGTAGCGCTTGATCTTGTTGATCAGCGTGGCCCTGGAGATCCCGAGCTCGATTGCAGCGCGGGTGCGATTACCGGTGTGGTGCTTCAAGGTGCGTTCGATATGCTGGCGCTCCAGATCTTCCAGGCTCAGCGGGGTGTGCCGTCGATCGCCGACTCCGGCCCGCGCCCGGAACTCACCCGGCAAGTGCTCCACGCTCACGGCCGGCTGGCCCCGCCCCAGGATCAGCGCGCGCTCCAGCACATTACGCATTTCGCGCACGTTTCCGGGCCAGGGGTAGGAGAGCAGGCGTTCGAGCACCTCTCCCGACAGCGCGGCCGGCCCATCGGGCAGCTCGGAGCGAAGATCGCCCATCAGGCGCGTGATGAGCGCCAACCGGTCCTCTCGCGATCGGTCGCGCAGCGCCGGCATGGTGAGCGGCATGACGCTCAGGCGATAGTACAGATCTTCCCGAAAACGCCCGCTCTCGACTTCGGCCTGCAGATTCTTGTTGGTGGCGGCGACCAGTCGCACGTCCACCGTGATCTCGCGGGTGCCGCCGAGGCGGCGGAAGGTCTTGGTCTCCAGCACCTTCAGCAGTTTGGGCTGGAGCTCCGGGGCAAGGTCGCCGATCTCGTCCAGAAAGATGGTCCCATGGTCCGCTATCTCGAACAATCCCTGCTTCCGGTCCTTGGCGTCGGTGAAAGCGCCTTTCTCGTGTCCGAAGAGCTCGGAATCGAGGAACGTGGCGTTGAGTCCGCCGCAGTTCACTTCCACGAACGGCGCCTTGGTGCGGGGGCTCAGGTCGTGCATCATCCGGGCGACCCACCCCTTGCCTGTACCGCTCTCTCCGTTCAGCAGTACCGTGGTGCGCTCGCTTTGAGCCAGCAACCCAACCTGGTGCGCGAAATCCTGCATACCCGACGAAGTACCTAACGATTCGAGTCCGTAGCCCGGGGCGCTCTGAATCAGCAGAGCCTCATTGATCCGGCGCAGCTTCGCCTTGTCCGCGACCCTCGCGGTAGCGGCGGCAAGGTGCTCCATGTCCACCGGCTTGGTCAGGAAATTCTCGGCGCCCAACTGCATGGCACGCACCGCGGTTGCCACGTCGGCCTGGCCGGTCAGGAGGATGACGGAGGCATCGCGCTGGCGCAGGTGCTCCAGCACCTCCATGCCATCCATGCCGGGCAGCGCCAGATCGAGGATGACGACTTCGGGCCGGATGCGGTCAAACGTGGCCAGACCGGCCTCGCCGCTGAGCTCGCGGGTAACCTCGTAGCCGAACCGTTCGAAGTAGTTACCTATGCTGCGCAAAACGTCGACATCGTCATCGATGAGCAGGACGGAGGCAGCCATTGATATACCTTGGATCGATAGGAACTAGCGTACCCCCCTGGCTGGCCTTGGTACATCAGCGTGACAGGGAGACCCACCAGAAATTAGTCACTCGGCGCCATTGCACCATGCCTCATCTGCCGGCTGGGACCATCACTTGGATGGCCCCCGGAACCACGCTCGCGGTAAAGGGCGTATGCCCACCCGGCTCACCATCGAGCTGGACCGGCTGGACCGGATCGGTCTCCACCCGAACCTCCCGCCCACGGGCATGGCCCACATAGCCGGCCTCCACCAGGCTCCCGGGCGTAAACCTGAGCAGCTCCCAGACAGCCAGAACGCTCTGAGAAAAGCTGTTCGCCCGAATGACCACCACATCCAGCAGACCGTCGTCCGGGGTAATGCCGGGCCCGAGCCTGATGAATGGAGGGATGACTTCGCCGCAATTAGCCACCAGGACCATGGCGGCGTCGGCCTCGTATTCGACCCCGTCTATGGTGATCGCATGGATCGTGCTTCGGATATCCTGAATGAGCCGCAGGGTGGTGGCGACGTAGGCCGCCATTCCCCAGCGTTGCTTGTGCTCCGCAAGCGTGCCGGCCATGACCCGGGCGTCGTATCCCGCTCCGCAGGCTACCGCGAAATACTGAGCTCCGCCGGGCCGCTCCATCCGTCCCAGATCGAAGCGCTTCGATCGCGCGCTCACCAACGCCCGGGCGGCGCGGGCCGGCGAGGCGGGGATCCGCAGGTTCCCGGCCAGCAGATTGCCGGTCCCGCCGGGAATAACCCCAAGCGCCACATCCGTGCCCACCAGGGCGGCGGCCGCCTGCATCGTGGTTCCGTCTCCCCCGAAGACCGCGACCACATCCACCCCTTCGGCCACGCCGTATTCCGCCAGTACTCGCGCATCGCCGGGGCCACCGGTTGCCAGGACCTCGGCGCTCCAGCCGGCGGCCTTCAGCGTGCTCATGACGGCCTTGACGGCCAGCTGGTCGGTTCGCGCCGCCGCCGGGTTGGTGATCACCAGCGCCCGGGTCACGCCTAGAACTCCCGCTCCCAGCGAAGATCGGAGCCGATCTGATACGGGTTAGTGCTATAGATGACGCCAAAGTTCTGCCGGCACGACTGGAGGGTCGGCTCCACGCTGGCCTGAAGGCTCCACTCCCGGCTGAACCTGAACTCGAGGCTCGCGCCGAGGTTGCTGTA